>JANPAD010000546.1:0-2442 GCA_031429735.1 Bdellovibrio sp.
CTGAAGACGAAATCAACTCAGCCCCTTTTCATGAAGTGGTTTCAGGTTATTTTGAATCTTTACGTCCGCATCCGGAAACGCCGGTGTCACTGATTTTCGCCAATACCGGGTCCACAGCAGAAGTGATTCAGCACGCGATCGAACATTTCGGACTTAATAATATTTTAAGTAAAAAATTCCGTACTTTGACCTATGCAGACCAAAAGCTTTGCCTTTTGATTGCTGCCACTTTGCGTACGCCGCAAATGCTGGTGCTTGAAGATCCGGCTGTCGGTTTGAAAGAGTCACAGTTTTTGAATTTTCTGGACTGGGTTCAGTATTGGCAGCGCCAAGGGCAGTTTCGTCACATCTTTATGACGAATCATCACCCAACGGCAGCGCGTCACTTTGATCATCTGACTCTTTTGATTGATGAAGGCTTGGTTTACGTCGAAGACGAGACCACAATCAAAAAAGCCTTCCACTTCTAATAAAGCAAACATTCCTCATTTACACGGCTGTGAAGTCGTTTATACTTTCTATTATGCCAAGGCCTAATTATTTAAAGCGTAGCCTCAGCTATTTTTTTCTAAGAAAACTAATTTTTTCTGAACGTTCAGGCGCGCTAATTAAGCGCATCACCTGGCTTTCTTTTTTTGCGATTACTCTGAGTCTCAGTGCTTTCTTTATCGTGTTATTTGTCATGAATGGTATGAACCGTAATATAAAGTCACGTATCATGGCTCTTGAACCGCATTTAACAACTACGACCGAAAAAACGGCGAACAAGAGTGGATCTGCTCAGGCCGCGGCCCAAGTGACCGACAACAGTAATATCGAAGCCATGGTGCCGTCAGGAACCATCAGTATTCCATACCAGCGCTTCGATTTGATTATGCGAACGCTCGACGGGCAATTTCGTGGCGGCGAAGCGACAGGCTATAACTCGCGTGGCATCAGCGAGTGGCTTCAGCAATTGCGTACGACTTATAAGCCAAATCAGCGTCGTTACTTTCTTGAAGAGAATAATAATTTTGATTTAGGTGAAAATGAAATTGCGATAGGCGTGGATCTGGCGCGCTCGCTGGCTGTACTTGAAGGCGACGAAATCACGCTCATACCACCTGAGACATTGCTTTTAAGTTCTCTTGAAACCCCACTTTTTCAAAAAGTAACGATTAAGAAAATTCTAGTCACGGATCTAGTCGATCTCGATACAAAGCTCATTTTGTTCAATAGCGATAACTCACTCAAAAGCTTTTCGCAAACGCTCAGTCGTAAAACCGGCACTCACATGTGGTTCACTTCAATTGATCAGGCCGAAGAGATGAAAACCAAATTGGCCGGCATTCAAATTACCTCTGAGACCTGGCAAGAAAAGAATTCGGATTTATTCTTCGCTCTGAAAATGGAAAAAACTATGATCGGTGTGTTTTTGGGGCTTGCGGGTATGATTGCCGCATCATCTATTCTAACGGTCTTGGCGTTGCTCATGTCGCAGAAAAAACACGACATTGCCATTTTAAAAACGCTCGGTTTGTCCGAACGTCGGACTTTGTTTTTATTTACGAAAATCGGATTATGGATTTCGGGCGTTGCGATCAGCCTCGGTACGCTGATCGGATTAGGGGTTAGTCTGTACATCGAATACAATCCGGTTAATGTGCTTCCGAACATTTATTACGATTCTTCAATTCCCTCGTCAGTGAATGTTATGTTTGCGGTGGTGGTCTTCGCTGTGGCCATGACTTTAGCCTTCTTGGGTTCGTATATACCTGCTAAAGTCACGCAACTGATTCAGCCCGCTATTTTGCTGCGGCAAAAAAACTAATCTGTATCAGCAACCGCTGTTTCAGGTGGCTGTCGCTTGGAGTGGGTAGGTGGATTCGGCACCGCCCTGTATTCGCGCTCACTTCAAAAAAATAATTGTCAGACTTCAAAAGCGGTCTTTGGGCTAGATGGGTCTATCGTGGACTTTACAATAATTCACCTTAAGCATAATATTATATGAGGAGTTGAGATGCGTATAATCCTAGCAGCAATCGGTATATTATATCTCTGTTCTTGTGTTAATAAAGAAGTTAGAAATCCTAGTTCTGATGAAATTATTTGTGAGAGTCCAATTTTAGACTCGCAAATTAAAGATGAAGTGGTGCGAAGTCTGACAAGTATCGAAACGCGTGTAGATGAAGTTGGCTCGCTAAAAATTAATAAAATCGATTCAAAAGTTGAAGATAATCGTAAACTCATAAGTCTTGCTTATTCCCTGATTTTGACTAACCCAAGTAAGCTTTCGTCAACAATACACTTATCTGATCCTGAAAGAAAAAAAATGGAAGTAACGATCAATGCGCAATTGCCATGTGTGGCACATGCTTTAAGCGCTCGATTAATTTTACTTAACGGACAAATGTATAATGATGTCTCAGATGACGACCGAACAGATTTAGATAGTTTTAATGA
>JANPAD010000547.1:0-13659 GCA_031429735.1 Bdellovibrio sp.
CGTCAGATCAAGCGGCAACTGTGAAAGCAAACTTGCAGGATCTACAGCAAACACATCAAATAAAGACTGCTTGATCTCGGCGCGCGTCAGCCTTCGCATTGATATAGCGCTAAAGGCAGAAGGTTTGCTGAGCTCCGTTGAATTCACCGCGACTCGCACACCACCGATAGGCAAAGTCGGCACACTTGTCGTCGGAAGCTGGTTCAGAGTACCCGACAAAGCCGATGCAATGGCCTGTATTTCGGCAGACGACAATTTTAAAAAATCCATCTGCGGGATGTTTTGAAGGGCATTCGTAATTTGCGAAATGCTGCGACCGGCTTTGGTCGTCTGACCAAGATCCATATGACAACTGGCACAGTTTTGCGAATAAAGTGCAACCACGTCTAAACCACTATTCGGAGCCGATGAAGATTGATCATTTGAGCCCGTAGAATCTAAATTCATGGTGTTAAAACGACCGCTGCAATTTTGAAAAAAAAGTATGTTGGAGGCAATCAATAAAATAGCAAAATAAGTCTTATATGAAGACGTAAATAAACGCACGATTCCCCCTCTCCCTATTCTAGACAAAGCCAAGGCGTTAACAAGTATTTACAAATGGTGTCCCAACTTGGTCCAGTTTTAGTTTCGAAGAATTGTTGCAATTTGAGCCAATCCAGCTCAAATTATTTAAACAATATGAATAATTTCTCACAAGATCCGATTGTTTTAATTACGGGTGCTAGCACTGGGCTTGGTCTCCGCATAGCCCAACTGCTCATCAAGAAAAATTTCAAATCTCAACTTAAGGATTTATATGAAACCAGCTAGTCTCCAAAAATTTGTTAAAATCGCAGGTCTTTACAACTTAGCCTTATCGCTGGGTTTATTTGTGCCCAGTATGTCTCGCATGATGGGATTAAACGTGACAGATCAGGCTTTGGCTGCGGTCATCGGAATACTTCTAGTCTACACCGCCGTTATTCAATATTTTGCTTCTTTCGACGTTAAAAAATATGCGTGGATTATTTTTTGGGAAGGACTTTTACGCTGGTCCGCGGCTTTGATTCTTGTTTATTATGGACTCTTAGGGCATTTGGGTTTCATGGCAGCCGTGCTGGGAGTCGTTGATTTTGCGATTGGCTGTATTTATATTTTTGTAATTCCCAAAGCTTTATCGATCAGCCGAAGTCAATTAATTCGGCCCTATCAATAAATGTCGATGGTTACGGTGCTAAAATTGACTTAAGCGATTTCAAGGCTTGTGTCAGTTGCATACGGTCGACTTCGCCTTTGAAGGTGATCAATGATTTACCCGTGAAACAAGCGAACAAATTCAGGTCCGACGTCTTCGGGGTACGACCATTGTAAACCAAGAAAATAAATGATTCCTCAATTAGCTCGTCTTCACTGAAGCAACCAAGGCCCGCGATGGTGCCTTTCCACGAATTGAATTCTTTAATCTGAGCCGCCGATGAAGAGTAAGCAAAGTCACGGGCCACCGTCTTGAATTTAGGATAAGCCGCGCGAATTTCACTTTCGCTTAAATGTGCATTGCGGTTGGTGTCATGCTTTAAATAAGTGTTCTCAATAAAGTAAGCAATCATGTTCATTCCCGACAAATCTGAATACTCGACACGCTGACCTTCTGTTGTCGGGCTGTAACGAGTCACACTTGTCATGTCATGAAAGAACTTTTTAAAGTCTTTCGGACTGAGTGTCTCAATATACTGAATCAAATGTGGCAGGTGGGCGAAGTAGGTTTTATACTTCGTCTGAATCAATGAATCGAGGCAAGATTCAATATTCCAGTGCTTGTCGAAAACATCCAACTCCGGCAATTGGCAATTTTGCGCGTCAAGATCGTTATACATTTCATCTGCAACGTCACCTGAACCGGCCAACAAAATTCCGAAGTACTGGTTCAGCTCCGTGTAAGTCATCATATCGTCGCCGTTACCGCTCAAAGTAAATAAGTTACTGATCGTCAGACTTGTAACGCCGGCATTAAATGTGCGTGGGTCAAATCGTTTCAGATCAATCATAAGAGCCTTAAATTCAGAGTACCACAGATAAAGCGCTACATTGTTCAGTTTCACTTGTGCTGTGCCCATCACTTGATACTGAGGTCCGTACCCCAGCATCAAGAAACGTGAAAACATTTTAACGAGCATATCTTGCACAAGATCGGCCCGGTTTTGCTTGTAGCTATTTTGGTTCGAAGCCAAAACCATGCGTTTGTTGTAATACATATTTGCCGGCGTTGATTTTAAAAATTCGCTACGAATTTCATTCACGACATTGATAATCAAAAATTGATTGTTACCATCAAAACGGCTCAGGATGTCTTGTTCGTCTGCAGGATTCAGGCTGGCTATTTTAGCTTGAAGAGTTGCGAGATCATAGTAACCGGTTAGTCCAAGTTGTGCGAAAGCTTTTGTCACAAGACGTCCGTAAACATGATAAACAGCCAACTCACGTTTTAAATTCACCAAATGCACCGGACGGATGCCCGTAAATTGAGTCACTTGCCCTTTCGAACCCGACTCAAGCAATCGCACGACAAAAGATTTATAGAAATTAATCATGCTGGAAGCGCGTAATTTATATGGCAAAAGTTCGCTCTTAGCCACTTCAATTAAAAGACGATCTATGCTGTTGGCTGAAATCATCTGGGTCTTTTTGTACTGAAGACTGTTTTCAAGAAGTCCAACCACTTCCCAAACAAAGTCCATCGTTGAATCGAGGTCATCAAAATGCTCGAGGTCTATTTTAAGGTAATTGTTTTGGTGTAACGAAAAGAGCTTCATCAACGAAGTCAGATTGCCAATGTAGGCATCGCGCTCGTCAACGGTGAGCTCATCCTGATATCCGTTCAAAACGTAATTCAGCTTTGAGAGAATCTCGACCATGTTCTGTTCTTTGTCGGCCAAATTCATAACGTTGACGACGAAAGTTTTAAAATCGCTAAAGCTGTAGCTTGAATTCGACAACTGAGAAGCATTTAATAGTGCTTTCACGCTCGATTTCATCTGAGCAAATGCCGTCTCGATGAATTCGCGTGAAAACGCCTTATTCGTCTCTTTAAAATTGAAAACTTTTATGTAAGGCGCAAGCTTAATAGCTTCGACACGCACCAATTGCAGGTAATTTTTTAAACCGTTGATTTCGGTTTTAGTGATGCGGTCGCGGCTACCACCCAAAACAGCCGCTTTCAGCAAAAGCATATTCTGCGCAGCGGCTCGTGACAGTTTAGCCTGGCTTACGAAGCGCGTGAAGATATCATAAATCTCATCGGCCGTGAATGCATTTGCGTCTTGGCGACCTTCAACTTTTTTCTGAAATTCAGTCAAGGTTTCAGTTAAGCAACTGACTGTTTTATCAACCGCTTCGGTGCCCAATTCTGCTTTAAAAAACCGGCTTAAATCTGTTGAAACGTTATCAAGGCAACCTAAAGAAGCCGATTGAATCTCGATCGTATCCTGTGCTTTCGGTTTACCTTTAAGAAACTCAGAACACGAAGTGACTAATGTTACTGTCAGAACAAGGGCAAAGTACTTCCAAAAGAGTTGGATTCTTTGCGCTGTCTTATTTTGAGATAAATGAACTAGAGTCTTCATACCAGTTTATAGTTCAAACTCTATGCCCATAAATTTTGATTAGGTTGTTTATAGTTCGGTCACATTGAGACGTCAGACAGAAATGGGCAACACCTCGGCAAATTCTGACAGGCTGTCTCACTCCGAGTCGCGTCGCAAAAAACACACCAAAAGTTTGACGAAAACTTCAAAACAAAAAAAATTGATTTCTAATGACCGATGCTAAACTGTCGATATGAACAAAGATGTGTGGAGACTCTTTCCAAGACTCATCGAGCAAAGAATAAATGGTCTATTAAACCATGCGGTCCCGAACCGTATGAAGTCTTACCAGATCTATAAAACTTGCCAAAATGAAAGCTTGTTCCGTGAGACCTTCACGACGTTCAATAGCCATTTAAGTCATTTCTTCACAATCGAACCGGCCGAAAGAAATAAAGGTCGCTTCGATTGCTATTTGGACCGCCCGATGCATAAAAGCGTTTATGAAATGTTCGAACTCGATTTTAGAACCGCTGAAATCGAAAGAGAAGAAATTCATCGAGTTGGAAACTGGGCCCACAACATGATGCGGACGAACTGCCAGATTACTGGCTGCCTTATTTCAGGCGAAGTGCTTGATCAGACCGTCGATTACATTACGCACCCGCCTGTTTTTGAAAAAGCCCGCGATATCGAATTTGAAGATTTCTGTGCGGCGTGGAAGCGTGTGGTCTTTCAACTTTTCGGCCGCCGCTACGATAACGAAGTCAGCCGTGTTCTGAAAGAGCTTCACGCGTTGAATATGGAACAGATTCTGGCTGAGAAAAACCTTCAACCCTTGCCGCTGATCTCGCTGACCCAGACCGAAATCGACTGGACACTGGCCGTGCAGAAAGCGGCGGACGAACGCGGCCCTATGCCAGTTTACCCTCTCATGCGCGGGCCTCAAAAGCCGGCCTTGGTTCAGCTCGAACGCGTGGTTCAGCTCTATAACATTATGATGGTCACAACAAAACCGGAACTGCTGGATCAAAGGATCAACGTTATTGCAACGGTCCTTTACAGGTGCCAAGAACTGCTCGGCCGTAGGGCCGCCTGACAGCATTTTAGAGATAGACAATCAGGCTTCATTTGATACCATTGAGATATGTTATTTAATAAAAATAGAAAATTTCGAAACTTTTTTATCTATCCCCAATTTCAAATGCGTTTGATTATTATTATTATGGCCATTTCGCTTTTAGCGCCGGTCATTATTTTAGTTTTTCAAATGTTCTCCTTTCATCAACAGATCAAAAACGGTCAAATGATGAATTTACCCGAAACGCATCCGTACTTTGTTTTTTATCAAGAGTTTCAGGATAAATCTATTTTCGCCTTCGGCGTGGCGGTCACCGTCAGCTTCCTTTGCGCTTTTTTTATCGGCTTGGTTGTTTCACACCGGATTGCCGGCCCGCTCGTTAAGCTAAAACGCCACATGGAACTGGTCGGAGAAGACCCTTCTCAAGACAAAGCCCTTCAGTTTCGCGAAGGTGACTTTTTCCGTGAGTTAGCTGATGCCTACAATACCAAATTTAAAAAATACACAGAGTAAGCTTTTAAAATGAATACTTCGGCGCCAACTTTTTTTAAATCGAACGCCGATTTACGAACTATTGCAGATCTCAAGTTTTGCTTTGCCGATAACGAAGCCGCACTTCAACAGTGGCAAGCTAAGTATCAAAAATTTTTGGCCGACCAAACGGGACGTATTGACTCACTTAAAAAGCAACTCAGCGCTGTCGATCTTTTGCCCGCCACCGAACAGCGCCTTCAACTCTTACTTCAGGCCGAAACCGACTTCAAAACCGAAGTCGAAAATATCTGGTCAGTTTTTTTAGCTGAACCGCCGCAAATTACAAAGCCGGCAACTCAGCAAGCTATTCAGCACCGCATTCCGAGCCCGCAACATTTTGAATCTTACTCTAAAAATATTTTTCGCGATTGGATATGGGGCCAAGAAGAAAACAAGGCTTACGCTGAGTTATTAAATCTGCTGACACTGACCGAAGGCGAAACTTTGATTGTCGGCGGAGGCGCCGGCCGTCTTCTTTATGATTTAGCTCAACTCAAACCGAATCTGCACGTGTCACAGATCGACATCAATCCTTTGTTATCAAGGCTTGCACTCTTAGCTTGCTCCGGACAAGAAATTCAACTGACCGAGCTCGCCACTTCAAACTTTGATATCAAACGGCTTTCACATCAGCACCGTTTTAAGACAGCACCGCTCAAACCCGAGCAGTTTCAGGTTTTGGTCGGCGATATTTCAAACCACCCGTTTGCCGATCAGGTTTTTTCAGCGGTCATCTGCCCTTGGGTCATCGACATTATACCCGAAGCCTTCACAGATTTTTCACGCCGTCTTAATTTTCTGCTCGCCGATCAGGGCGAACTTCTTATTTTTGGGCCGCTTAGCTTTGAAAGCCAAGCTGGTCGCAACCGTCTGTCACAGCAAGAAGTGATTGAAACTTTAGTGGCTTCGGGCTTTGAGGTTTTACACCACAGCACGCCCACCGTTCCCTATCTTCAATCACCGCTCGACCCCCGAAAACGCAACGAAGAAATCGTCTGCCTGAAGCTTCGCAAAATCAAAGTGGCCAAGCGCCCCAAAGACTTTCAGTACTTTCCGAACTGGTTGACTCATCCCAGTCAAAAACTGACGGCGCAAGAAGCGCAGGCGCTCATCGCGGTGCAAGCTCAAAAAAACATCGAAGCCCAGTTTTTAGCGGCTCTGTTGCAAGGCCAGTCCATAGCCGAAATGGCCAAAGCCATAGCTCAATCGGGGGCAGGCCTCAATGAAACCCAAGCCCTTGAGTTTGTCACAAGCCAGTTTGCTCGCCTCATCGAGTCAGGTGATCTTAAACTTTAAAAATTCTTCACGACCTAAAAAAGCTATGGCATAGTTGAGCTTCTCAAATTTTGAAAGGCATAATTATGACAAAAATTCTTCAAGTAGGTCTAGGTCCTTTGGGCGTTAAAACAGTTCAATTCGCAGCCGCACGCGGTTTTAAAATCGTCGCTGCTGTCGACAACAATCCGAAATTAGTGGGCCAAGATGTCGGCGAAGTTTGCGGTCTTAAAAAAATGGGCGTAAAGATATTTCCGACAGTTAAAGAAGCCTTGAAAGGCAAAAAAGCCGATATCGCCGTTGTCACAACCGTTTCAAGTTTAGCCAAACTTGAAGGTATCGTAACCGACATAGCAAAAGAAAAACTCTCTATCGTTTCAACGTGCGAAGAGCTTTCTTTCTCTTGGACACTGCAACCGGCGCTTTCTAAAAAGCTCGACAAGATCTGCAAAAAACATAAGATTTCACTTCTAGGTACCGGTGTAAACCCAGGATATCTCATGGATTTCTTGCCGACAGTCGCAACAGCCATCAGTAAAAGCGTCGACAAAATTGAAGTTGAACGTTTCCAAAATGCTTCCGTTCGTCGTATCCCGTTCCAACAAAAAATCGGCGCAGGCTTAACATTATCTGAATTCAAAAAGAAACAAAAAGAAGGCACTCTCAGACATGTCGGCCTTCCTGAATCAGTCGACTACATCGCGGCCCGCATGGGCTGGAAGCTGACCAAAAAAACCGAATCTCTTGAACCGGTTATCGCTCAAACCAAAATCACGACCGGCTACAAAGCCATCGAAAAAGGCATGGCTTGCGGAGTAGAACAAATCGGCCGCGGCTTCGTAGGTAACAAAGAAGTCATTCGTTTACACTTCCGCGCAGCCGTAGGCGAACCAAAGTCTTACGATAAAATCAAAGTTGCCGGTGAACCGGCATTTGAATCCGTCATTGACGGCGGCATCAACGGCGATATCGCGACTTGCGCTATCACACTGAACGCCATCCACTCAGTCCTGCTGGCCAACCGCCCAGGTCTAGTCACAATGGCTGACATCCCTGCCGTAGCCTACTCGGTTTAACTTAGATTGTGCCGGGGTTTTGGCAGAGTTTGAATTTTTTCAAAACCTTGATAATTGTTGGATTCGCTGAACGGAGGCGTTCGAATTGTTGGGCTTCCGTGATCAGGCCTGCGGCGGCGTGATCCATTCGGCCTGAAAAGCTATCGCGCATAAAGTCTAAGGCGCAGGCTGTGTTGTTGGTTGATGGCATGATTTGTTCTTTTGTAAGTTTGCCGCAGAGGCCATTATTGAGCAATGCTCTTGGTTCGCGGTCGGCGATGCTTTCATGAAGCTGAAACATACCGACAGCGTGACGGTTTTGTTCGTTGACGGTGTCGTAACCGCAGGTTGATTCAAACAAGGCAACCGTGGCCATAATCCAAACCCAGTAATCTTTTCGCTGATCAAGGCTCATGTGAATAAATTGCGGACATACGTTTTTCATACCGGCTTTGTTCGCGGCGGCATCATCAATCAAGTTAGATAACTCTGGAAAGATAGTCAGACCGTAAACGATCATACGACCCAGGTCGCCGTAGTCTCCGTTTTCTTCGATAAACTCACGACACAGGTTTTGTTGAGTTTCAGGCGAAATCGCCCGTCTGAAATCCGGTGTCAACAATTGACCGATTTCGTACAGATTGCCGTCTTGACGATTAGTTTGAAAAACTTCACGGACCGCCGTCATGAAGGATTGTTTTCGGTTCAATGAAAGAAGCGCATTCTGCATTTGCGCTCCGACGCCGTACAATGTGTCCGAGCGCCCGATCACTGCAACGGCCTCATCCTCAGGCAGATCAACCGCCGTCTCTTCACCGATACTTACGCTCGCGACCGTACGCAGCCCTTTGTTTTTTTGAAATTGCATAACCGACAACACCGTCAGAACAAATATAAAAATACCGAGCAGAATGGATTGAAATCGCATCATCACTTATCGGTTTGATTACATTCGGACTAGACCACCAACTTGTGGATATCCCTAGCAAAAGCGTCGAACAATTAGACAGAAAATCTAGTTTCGAAACACTCTTTAAAATAAATAAAAAACCCGGTTCGTTTTCCGACTGCATCGTCGGGCGAACCGGGTTTAAATTTAAGAAACTAACTTGAGTTCTAAAAAACTATTTCAAAACTTTTTGCAAGAACGAAGACCAGTTCGACGCTTTATCAAAAGCTAATCCTTTGTAGCGCGCCATCTGCGGAGCCGAGTAATTCGGAAGCCAGATTGAAAGACCCGTTGATTTTGAATAAGAAGCTGAGCTATCAACACTCAAAACCATTGATTTAATATTTGATGTCACTTCCGACAATAAAGCGGTATCTCTTTCAATCGGTAAAGAGTTGATGACCTTAATAAAATCGGCGTAATCTTTGTAATCTGAATAATAATAAGCCTGAACTTTGTTTAAGCTCGATTTAATCTTTTTCAAAGAAGCTGCATCCATCGACGCCAAGTGCGCCGCTAATCGATTTGAAGACGAAATAACCGCGTCCAGTTTTGACATATCAAGCGCGCTAAACGTAACACTTTTTTGTCCGTAAACTCCGCCGCTGTAGGCTTTTAAATACTCTTGGCTTAAGGCAATAGACAGTTCTGCAGGAGTTTGTTGAGGGTTCGAAACCCAACGCTGCATGAACGGAGCATACGGCCAACCTTCGCCCGGCTCAGTTTCTTCAGAACCGACAAAGTAATTAACAGAGTCTTTCATTTCGGCAGCTACTTCTACCATTTGCATCAAGCAAGCGTCCGAACCGTAAATATCAATGTTACGTCCGATGTATTGTTTGATTTCAGCCATCGCTAAACCCAATTGTTCGGTCGTGATATGGTTACCGGTATTATCATCGAATGAAATATCATTGATACCCACATTCGCTTTGTTCATTTCTTGAAAGTGCCAGCCGGAACCATGATTCCAAACCGCGACAAAATAATGTTTCGCAGGGTAATGATCAACACCCCATTTTACAAAATCGACTAACCTGTGATAGTCACCCATGTCCACGTTAGCTTGGCTTTCTAATATCGGAGAAGTGACTTGCGAAGGGTTCGTCGATTTTTGAACTAAAAGACGCTTTGTCAAAGGATCGTCCGCCTTGCCCCATTCAACCACGATATTCACTTGATCAGTTGAACCGGATTTTTCCATATCCTTCAAATTCATATCACCGTATGAACTTAAATTATTATGACCGTTTAAAAAAAGTAGGAATGTCCATTCTTTTTCTTCGGCGCGTGGTGCTGCCGTCGCAGTCATCACTGTTAATGAAATGATAAAGAACATAAATATATTTTGCGTGGTTTTTTTCACTCTTCCTCCATGAAGATTGACGTCTAGCTCGCGACCATTCTAGCCTAAACAAACAGCAGGTGCAGTCTAGTTTCAATTTGAAACCATTTACTAGTCTAATATCGGGCCACATTGGTTTTAATCAGTGATGAAATCAAAACTCAATACTTACATCTGCATTCGTCATTGAATTTTCAGGACCAGTCAACAAGTGGGGTTCGATTACTCGCTCATGCAAAAAATGAGAGTAATCTTTGTACTCATTATCGTTTCAAAGTCGTTCAGAACTAACGAATCCATTCGAGCGATGGCATCAATTGTGCTTTTTATTGATTTCAATAACTGCAAATAATCGAAAGGATTTTTATTTATGAAAAAATTTAAACTATTAGGCCTGGTTGCTCTACTCATGCTATCCGCGGAAGCGAAAGCTGAATCCGTTGAATCACGCACATTTCCTGACGCACATAAAGCGGACCGCTCTGAATACCAACCACACGTCGGTGTGTTAGGCGGCATTGTGAATACAAATAACACAAGCGGTAATACCGAAGATTACGGTATTGATATCGGCTACCAACCGTTTGTTCCTTACGGATTAGGCGTTGAAGCGACTTTCTCAAAAACACCGGATACAAACGGTCAAGACGAAGACCGCACGTCTTTACTGGCAAAAGGAACTTACAACTTTGGCGGCGACACCGCAGTTATCAAAAATAGCTATGCAGGCGTCGTTTTAGGTTCGATCTTGCGTGCCGATAACAATTACTTAGCCGGTGGACCCATGTTGGGGTTTGATATCCCGGTCACCAACCAAGGCAAGTTAACTTTAGGCGCTAGTGCAAAATACCTTTTTGTAGACGGAATTGAACCTGATGCTACAGTAGTTAACGCCGCTGTGAAGCTCTGGTTCTAGTTCGATGGTCTGACTCTGATTGTTGTTATCAGCACCCTCAAACGCCGGCTCATGAAAATGGAGTCGGCGTTTGCTATTAAAACGCCTTACGTCTTAATTTACATATTATTTACATATTTTCTTGCCATTGTCAATCCCTCCAGATAATTCTGAATTGAGCCATCTGAAGGGAAAAGATTGAAATGGGAAGCGCTGAAAAACTTCATCACCTTAAGCTGATCGTCGGAGCGGTCGATACCACCGTTCGACGTGACTCGTTCGCCGCGCCCGATTTGGCTTCAGGTGTACCGAAGGGCACAGTCGTTGAAATAACGGGGCCGCGCAAATACGAATGGTACATCGCTTTTCTAAAACAAAATCCTGAGCTTCGCTGCTTTTGGGCCGAACGTCAGCCGCAGGTTTTACCGACCTCATTGCACCAACGTGGTGTGCGCCTCGAAAACATTACGTTCGGAATTTTGGGCGATGATTGTTTTGTATCGCTCAGAAAAATAATTCAAAGTCAGGTTTATCAGGTTGTCTTAACGACCACGCCGTTCAAAGAACTTAAAATGCTACGTGCATTTCAACTGCTAACCGAAAAATCAAACACCACTCTTTTTCTGGCGGGATCAAAAGAAGCCACGAATGCGTGGCCCATCTCGCTCCAGTTAAATATTACACAAAGCTCTCGTGGATTTAAAATTGATGTGCTGAAACAAAAATACGGAGCTCTCGAATGAATGTCGAACCTGCAGCATCTTCAGCACGTGTCGTTTGTATTTGGTTCGACACGCCCGTCGCAACCCAAAAAGTGGCCGAGGTCTGCCTGCGCTTCAGTTCGCAAATCTGCACGCGTCAAGACCGCGCTGTCTTTGTTGAAATCGCTAAAAGTAAACGGCTTTTCTCAACCGAAAGTTTTCTAGCGCGTCTCAGGGTTTCATTGCGGCGACTGGGGCTGACAGCTCGCATCGCTTTAGGCCACGATATTGCCGACGCTCTGGTTTGTGCGAAAAACGGAGTAATTGACTTAAACGGTCTGCCACTTTCAGTGCTGACTGATTTCATCGACCCGTTTGAAACCGACTCCGTTAGTCGCAAATACACCGACCGTATGATCGATGCTTTTCAAGATGTGGGTATTCACACTGTCGGAGATTTTAAAAAAATTCCCTTATCAGAGCTGATCTCGCGCTTCGGCCCCATTGCGGCGATTGCAAAACAGCGCGTGCACTTTGAAGTCAGTATGGTGTGGCCTTACTGGCGACCTGAAGAAGTTATCACTGAAAAAACAGATTTCCCGCACTTTGCTTTTTACGGTGAAATGGAACCTTTGCTTTTTGAAATGAAAAAACAGCTCGATCATATTTTTCAGCGGTTGTGGTCGCGTGGTCGTAAGGCGCAGGCTATTCGGGTACGTGTGCACAGCGAAATCAATTCGCTGAACCCACATCCGTTCCGTGAATTTAATTTCGAATTTCTTTTTGCCCAGTCGACCACCAAGGGTGCGCTGAATATCATCAAAGAAAGACTCTTTACCGATTTTGAAAAAAAACCGTTCACAACCCCGCTCGAAACCCTTGAAACAACTGTTACGGCCCATGTGCCGGGACTGCTGGCGCAAAAAAGTCTGCTGAACCGAAACGAAGAAACAGATGAGCAGATGCAGGCCCTACTTGGACAGTTAATTGAAATTCATGGGCAAGGCCAAATCTACCACGCTGAGATCGTCGAAGATCGCAGACCTGAACGCTCATGGAAAAAATCAACCACTCCTCAACCCGGGCCTAGCGGGCTTAATCTGGTTTTCCCGCTGCGCCCTACTCATGTTGTACGGGCCGAGCGCATCCATCTGACCGGCGATTACGTGCATATCCGCGGTAAGCCCCACAAAATCATCAGTCGGTCCGGTCTTATTGAACGCATCTCGGGTGGTTGGCACGACAAGCCGGACGATCTCGAAAATTCGTTCGATCGCAATTATTACAACATTGAACTTGAAGGCGGCTTAAGAATCTGTGTTTTTGAAACTCCGGACGGACTCTTTTTTCTGCAGGGCTATTACGGCTGAAATCTCTGAAGGCTTACTGGAGGCTTAAATGTTTACCGAACTGAAATGTAAAACAAATTTCTCTTTTTTGCGCGGAGCTTCCAGTGCCGCCGAATATATACAGATGGCCCATCTATTGGGAATGCAGGCTTTGGCTCTGACAGATATTAACGGCGTCTATGCTTTACCGCGTGCCTACGAAGCCATTCAAAAACATTTTGAAAACACCGGAAAAAAATTAAAACTAATTGCCGGCAGCGAATTGACTTTATCCGACGGTCACCCGCCCATCACCCTGCTGGCTAAAACGCGTCGGGGTTATGGGCTGATGTGCCGAATTCTGACAGCTTTACATGCCGACCGTGAAAAAGGTGAAGGGCAAATCAGTTTTGCTCAGCTCTCCGAAATTTTAGAAGCTTACCCCTTCGCACCCGAACTGATTTGTCTGCCGACACTGACCAAAGCTACAAATCTTGAAATACTGCATTGCCTATTTCCGAATATTTATCTGCCGCTTTGCCGCTACCTTGATGGGCTTGATGCCGAGCGGACCGCTTTAGCGCTTGAGCTTTCAGAACGCTATCAGGTTCAATTGGTCGCGACGAATGATGTTCACTACCACGCGCCGGACCGTCGCCCGTTACAAGATTCAATGACCTGCATACGCGAAGGAAAAAGTATCGACGACGCCGGTTTTCTTTTGTTCGGCAATCAAGAGCGCTACCTCAAATCAGGCTTGCAGATGCGCGCACTTTTCAGCGATCTGCCGCAGGCGCTTGAAAACTCTCACGTCATCGAACAGCAATGCACTTTTTGCCTTTCCGAATTGAAATACTCTTACCCGAACGAATTTATTCCGACGGGGCATACAGCCAAGTCATATCTTGAAGAGCTTGTGTATAAGGCCGCTGA
>JANPAD010000548.1:0-1619 GCA_031429735.1 Bdellovibrio sp.
AAAGACTCGGCATCAAAACCGGAACCAAAGTTGGCGATGCTAAAAAAATGTGCCCGGGCCTCATTTTAAAAACTGGTAATCATAAGCTTTATACCCAATATCACCACAAAATTATTAAAGCCGTAGAAGAAGTTTTGCCAATTAAAAAAGTGCTGTCGATTGATGAAATGGCCTGTGAACTGATCGGCCGTGAACGTGAATTTGAAGCTGCGAAAAAAATTGCTCAACAAATGAAAGATCATGTCCGTGCTGTCGTGGGTTCTGAAATTAAGAGTTCAGTGGGCGTAGGCCCTAATGTTTTGATTGCCAAAATTGCTTCGGACATGATGAAGCCGGACGGACTTGTCCTGATTGAACCAGATCAAATTCTTCAAAAAATCGGACATCTGCCGATTGAGGATATTTCAGGTGTCGGGCGCCAGATGAAAATCAAACTCAATGCCCATGGCTATTTAAAGATTGCCGACCTTATTAAAGCTTCAGAACAAGAGCTGAAAAAACACTGGGGCAGTATTTGGGGGCTACGAATCGCAAAAGAACTTCGCGGTGAAGACATGGCTTGGCGCACGCAAGCGCCGCAGAAATCGATTAGCCATCAGCATGTGTTACCGCCGCAACTGCGCAATATGGAAAAGTGCCTGCAGGTTCTTCTGAAGCTAACAGCCAAAGCTGCTGCCCGTCTTAGAGTTGAAAAAATGAAGGCCACGAGTCTTAGCATTTATGTTAAATGCATCGACGGCACCCGTTTTGAAAATTCGATTTCATTTCAAGACTCGGACGACACTGTTTTTCTTCTTCAGCAGGTGCAAAATCTTTACAGGGCCTTCGGCAATCGCCAGCGCCCCATCAAAGTGGCCGTTGTTTTCGGCGGCCTGGCCGACGGCCCCACTCAAATTTCATTTTTTGATAACCCGAAAAACCATCAAATTAATCAGGCGCTCGATCACATCAACTCACGCTTCGGAGCCAATACTCTTTACATGGCCAGTACACAAAGTGTGCTCAGCTCAGCCAAAACTCGTATCGCATTTAACCATATCCCTCAACTCAGCGATGAATTTGACGAAGACGACCTCTAGAACTCTCTAATAGGGCCTCTAAGCAAAATTTATGTGACAGCTTTTGTAAGCTCGGCCATACTCTTTTCTCTTCTTTAAAAAAGGTGATTTTATGGCTTTAGTTGTTTCTAAATTCGGCGGAACTTCAATGGGCGATGCCAGCTGCATGCTGCGAAGTGCAGATGTTTCTTTGCAACGTCATTCAAACATTGTAGTCGTCTCCGCTACCTCGGGCACCACCAACGATCTGATTAAACTGGGCGAAATGGCGGAAACTGGTCAACTGGCTGAAACCGAAAATCTGATTAAAAAAATTCAAACCAAACACCAAAGTATTGCGAAAGAGCTCAGCGCAGACGAAAATTCAATGAAAGAGCTGACCACGCTGCTGAACGAAATGGATTCGATCGCGCGCGGTATTTATCTGCTTCGTGATTGCTCTGCTAAGGCCGAAGATGTGTTGATGAGTTTGGGCGAAAGAATGTCTTCGGTTCTTTTCACCGTCGCACTCCGAAAAGTTTATACCGATCACAACCAAAAACCGGCGGTTAAATTATTAGA
>JANPAD010000549.1:0-14631 GCA_031429735.1 Bdellovibrio sp.
CCGGCTACACGTTTACGATCGTCGACCCAGTTTCTATCGGCTGCTTTATTCAAAACAGCTTTTAAATCTGAATCTCCGATTTTTTCTTTGTCTTTGACCGACAATGATGACACTGAGGTATCTGGTGCAGACGGTTGAGCGTCTGTCCAAGTTTTAGTTCCTGTTTTAACCGACATACCTGAAGCCATGTTTACTCCTGCCGCCGAGGCGACTGTAGCTACGCTACTCTGTTAATTGTTGCGCCCTTAGTACCGCCGTAAGTTCTTAAAGCCTGCGCTTGTGAAACCTGCGAAATCGATCTTGGTGCAACACTTACTCCGGTTGTTGACGTTGAAGCGCCTGAATTATTCTGTGAACGCTGCTGCATGTGTTGATTCATCTGCTGCTGCATATCACTGAAAGAATCGCGTGCCCGACCGTCATGACCGCCGTGATTTAAATTGGACTGCATTTGTGCCGAATTGTCAGCATTTGTCGCAGTCACAGTATTATTAATCTTAACATGCTCAAGACTGATTCTGTGAGCAGCTAGACCCGACTTAAGGTCAGATAAACTGTCTTCAATCAGCTTTTTCACGTCATGATCTTGGGTCTGCAATTCGACGCTCAGTTTACCGTTCAAGAGCTGAACTTTAAGCTGAACTTCACCCATACCTTCAGGGCTCATCTTCACCGTCATTTCGCCGCCGCCTTTTTTAACGAGATACTCTGCTTGATTCATCAGTTCGTTAATGTTGGCTTCACGGTGTCCTTCAAGCTGCGCATTTGAATCAAGGGTGCCTTTGACCGCTCCTGCTTCAATATGCGATTTAAAGTTCGTGTGCGACTGACCTGCGGCCTGATGAAGCTCGTTACCCGCAAGATCGGCTTTAAGATCGCCGCCATCACGTTTCTCTGAAGAGCCCTGCTCTTGAGAGTCGCCTGAGGTGTTCGAATTAAAGCTTCCATCCCGCTGCAATTGTGAAAGTACATTTTGTTCAAAGCCTTTGCCTGAATCCAAAGCTGCCGCAGCGGCGTCATCGCCCTTCGCCTGCGCTAAAGCTTTTGCATCTGCCGCAGAATGTGCTTTAACGCTAGCCTGAGCTTGGTACTGCACTGCCGCGCCAAGTTCTTGCTCGACAGAATTCAGATGCGAGTCAGCATCAGCTCCCTGCGGTTGTGCCTGTACTTTAACTTCACCTGCAGCCTGGGCGTTCTTTTCGATCGCCGCTGTAAGCTGCGCTTCGATGTCGCCGGCAGTTTCAGTTAAAGGTTTTTCGCCTTGCGGTTCTTGAGCAAGAGCTGCATCAGCAGAATTGAGTTCTGCTGCAGCTTCTGCTGTTTCTAGCTTGGCGGGCTTAATTTCGTTTTGGTTGACTTGGATCTTCGCCGTCTCTTCTTTTGAGACCGGGGTTTCAGCTGTACTCTCTTTTGAGGCCATACCGTTTGAAACCATCTTTTCGTCAACTTCAGTCATCTTCTTTTTTGTTCCCCCAGATGACTTCTTATTTCTGTCCGCTCGTAAGTCTTCGCGCCTGTCTTCCTCGTGCTGCTTTTCGAGATCTCTTTTCTGCTGAGCGTTTTTCTGTTTCAAAGCCTGTTCAAAATCAAGCTTGTAACTTTTCGCTCCGGCAGTGTCTCTTAAGTTCGCAGGGCCTAAAGCCTTCGACTCATGAGCCGGTCCCACTTGCTGTGGGGGGCTGACACCGATCATTTTTTCAAGCATGTACCTCCTTGTTCATGTTGTTTATCTTCCTATTTAGCGGAATCGCCAGCCGGTGCACGGAAACCCGTGTAACGTTCAGCAAATACCTGAGCTTTTTCAGGCTTTATTAAATTTAAAATATCCGCTGCACTTTTCTTTTTCATACGGCTCAAAATTTCGATCACGAGGTCTTCATCAAGTGTTTCAAAAACTTTTGCGGCCTGCACGGGCTTCATGTTGGTGTACATTTGCACTAACACTTCAACTTTACCGTCGTCGGCTTTTATGCGGTCTTCAAGCTTGGCTGATATTTTTTGTCTGACTTCTTCCAGTTTCGCCAGTTTTTCAGAAATTTCGACTTTTTGCTTTTCAATTTGAACGGCCATTTTATTCAGCTCTTCTTCGCGCTTATCGAGTTCTTTTTTGCGGTCGGCTAATTTAAACAGATAATCTGCATCGTCAATTTTTTTTCCTTCGACATGAACCGCCTGTTGATCCGGCGAGGCTGTAACTGCCGAACCTTCCGCTTTGACGCCCTCGGCGCCAGCAACTGCAACTGGCGGTTTTACCTCAGCAGCTTGCGCAACACCGACAGAAATTTCAATTTTTTGTAAGTATTGCTCAATGGAATCAAAACTATCAAGAAAAACCAGGCCTGAGCCCGCGATAAAAATAAAACTCAAAAGCGGCATGACAGGAAATGAAGACTTTTTCTCTGCTTGCGAATGCGTGCGGCGTTTTTTAGAAACAAGCGGCTGCGGAGCCACTGCCGTACGCTTTACTTTTTTGAAATGCTGATCATATCCCGTCTTCATGACTTCCCTTTATTCGATTTTCATTCCTTGAAAATCTCAACACCGTCAACTCATCTAACTCAGCTTGTTCCACTTTTGCGACTTCAGCTAAATAGGCTTTCTTTTGCTTTTCTTCAAGCCTCTCTATTATCTTAACCTCAGAAACGGCTTGTCGCAAAATTTCGCGCCGCGACTCGACCAAATTTTCTGCATCTTTAATACGTAGGTGTTGTTTCTTAATTCGAAGGTCTTGTCCAGTTATGAACTGGTTGATCTGGTCGACCGCTGTCATCCAGTCTTGAGTCGTGTCAATCAAGGTACGTCTTTGGGTTATCGACTGCTCACGGGCCTCAGTTAAGGCGTTCAGGGCTTCAATCTCGGTGTTCAAAAGCGCTTCGGCTTCTGCAAAAGATCTCTGCGCGGTATCTTTTATGATCTCACGCTGAACAAGAACTTTTTCGAGAGTGAACTTAAATTTTTTCATTAAAACTCTTTGTTAGAGAAAAATCTACACAACGATTTGTGCAAGCATCCGAAGGCACTGGCTCATGTTAGAATGATCCTCAGTTTTCTGTCTGAGAAAATCATTCACCTGATCGATAACACGCATCGCTTTATCAATTTTTGGGTTCGCACCGGTTTTATAGGCTCCGACGTTAATCAAATCTTCAGCATCACGGTAAGTAGCTAAGATTTCGCGTAACTTCTGCGCCATACGTACGTGTTCAGAAGTCGTCACCGCTTTCATAACACGACTTGCGCTTTGCAAAATATCAATGGCCGGAAAATGACCCCGATGGGCCAGCTCGCGGGTTAATACAATATGTCCGTCCACGATCGAACGAACAGAATCTCCGATCGGATCATTCATGTCATCACCCTCAACGAGAGTGGTGTAGAAACCGGTAATCGAGCCCGAACCTTCAAAGTTTCCGGCACGTTCAAGTAATTTCGGTAAAGTGGAGAATACAGAAGGCGTATAACCACGTGTGCTCGGCGGCTCACCGATGCTGAGACCGATTTCACGCATGGCCATGGCAAAACGAGTAATTGAATCCATGACCAATAAAACATTTTTGCCTTTGGCGGCAAATGATTCGGCAATAGCCGTTGCGACGAAGGCACCGCGCATGCGAAGCAGTGGGCTTTGATCACTGGTCACACAAACCACGACCGTTTTTTTCATACCCTCTTCGCCTAATTCGTTTTCAATGAATTCACGGACTTCACGGCCCCGTTCACCGATCAACGCAATCACGTTCACATCGGCATCTGTTTGCTTGGCCATCATTCCCATCAACACAGATTTTCCCACGCCTGAACCGGCCATTATCGCAATACGCTGACCGCGTCCTGCTGTAATACATGCGTTGATCGCACGTACACCGACATCAAGTGGGTCGCGAATAGGCTGACGCGCGAGCGGGTTGACCACTTCACCATAGAGCGAAACTTCTTGGGTAATTTCAAGTTCAGGACCGCCATCTAAGGCCACACCTAAACCATCAACCACACGACCTAATAATTCTTCACTGACTTTTACAGTCGCAACTGATTTTTGTAATAGAATACGAGAACCCATCGAAATGCCGCGCTGTCCGCCCAAACTCATCATCAAAACCTGGCGGTCTTTAAAGCCTACAACTTCAGCGAGAACAGGCTTATCGTTCGTTTGAATTTCGCAGATACTGCCGATACTGGCGCCCGGAATGTAACCTTTAATAAGTAAACCGGTGACCTCTGTCACTTTGCCGCTATCTTTAGTTAGATGCGTACTATTCAGAATACCCTGATACTTATCAAAATTTATATCATTCATAAAGGCTCGATCGGTGATTTCACTTTAGGCAATGCGTGTTTCAACTCACTCCATAGTTTATTGATACGCTCTTCAATACGCGCATCAATGATACCGTAGTTGGTTTCAACCACGCAACTGCCGGCTGAAATAGATTCAGAACCCTCAAATTTTACATTTTTCAGAAAGTCTAATTCACGATTCGAACTTTGCTTGGCTTGCTGCAAGAATTCAAGCTGCGTGTTTGAAACGCGTACATTCACCGCTTCATCAGCTTGCGCTTGCTCAATTGATTTTTTAATTAGTTCTAATACAAGCTCTTGTTTTTCGCTGACATGATCGAAAGCCAACCGTGAGGCGATTTCATAAATCATTCGCATGATATGCGCTTCATTCTGGTAGATCATTTCTTCTTTGATTTTCATCAGTGTTGCGGTCAAAACATGCAGCTCGGCCACTTTGGAGTCCATTTCTTCAACTTTGTCTTCGTAGGCTTTTTTTGTGCCTTCTTCAAAGCCAAGTTCGTAAGCCTGTTGGTAAGCTTCCTGCTGAAGTTCTGCAATTTTTTCGAGAACTTTCTGTTCGATTTTTTGCTCTTCGGTTTGACGTTCAATCTCTTCAACACCGGTCGTTGTCCGCAAGACGTCACTCATGACGAAATCGGAGCCGAATTCTTTTTCTTTTAAATACTCCAACGCAGCTTCAGGTGTTCCGAAGTCAAATGACTTAGGCGTATAGCTCAGAACAGTCATGTCCTTAAGTTCTTCCGCCGTCGCATTGGTTTTTAAAATACTAGACCATCGCATCTTCTGTACCACCACGTGCAATTATGATTTTGCCTTCAGCCTCTAAACGACGAGCGGCATTAACAATCTCTTGTTGCGCCCCTTCAACGTCAGATAAGCGAGCCGGACCCATGTTATTTAAATCTTCGCGTAACATTTCGGCCGCCCGGGCAGAAATGTTTTTAAAGATTTTAGTACGGATATCTTCATGTGCTGTTTTAAGAGCCAACAGCAATTTGTCATTCGGAACTTCTTTAAGAAGAATTTGAATACCGCGGTCATCAATTTTCGCGATGTCTTCAAATACGAACATCAATTTACGGATTTCTTCCGCTAGCAGAGGATCTTTCTCTTCAAGGCGCGACATAATTGACTGCTCAGTGTTTTTATCCATCACATTCAGCATCTCGGCGACAGGCTGAACACCACCCAGTGAGGCTTGTTCAACGGTGTGTGAAGCTGACAACTGATTTTTCAAAACTTTATCGATTTCGGCAATCAACTCAGGATCTACGTTGTCTAAGTTGGCCATACGTAGAACGACCTCAGCTTGCAGACTTTCCGGCAAGCGCCTTAAGACGTCGCCTTTCTTCTCAGGCTCTAAATGGGCTAGGATAACTGCAACCGTTTGCGGATGCTCATTCACTAAGAACGTCGATAAAGATTTCGCGTCGACCATTTCAAGCGATTCAAGAGTACGGCTTGAGCCTGTATTCATATTCAAACCACCCAAAATGCCGCGGGCGCGCTCTTCACCTAAGGCATCAATGATTGTTTCTTTGCTTTGCATAGTCGCCGAGAAGATGAAGTCTTCTGACTCGCTTAGCATTTCGTAGTACTCTTCCAGCACTTTTTTGGTGATGCCCACTGGAACGATCTTAAATTTTGTCATCAGATGCAAAACTTTTTTGATATCCGTGTCTTCCATTTTTTGGAATAGAATTTTAATGGCGTCTTTACCCAAGTAATTAACAAGAACAGCGGCCTTGTCGATACCGCGCAGTTGCTCATATTCTAAATTTTCGATACGGTTAAATTTCATATCAGACTATTCCTTTTTAGAAACCCACATATTAATTGCACTTGTCGCTTTTTCTTCGTCTTTACCCATCAAAGTTAAGATACGGTCTTTAAGCAATTCGCTTTCAGCTTTTTCAGGATCAACGGACTCTTGCAGTATCGGAAGGACGTTACCTAAACCCGGCAACGAATTGTCGACTGATTGCAACTCTTCAAGCTCTTCAATCGTGCGTGGAAGCATATCTTCAACTGAATCGGTGAACGAATCGGTAATCCACTGCATGAACGGACGAATCACCATGAAGAAGAACAACAGCATCGCAAAGCCTAACAGTCCCCATTTAAATAAAGATTGAACCAATTTTTTCTTTTCGATGGTGGTTAAGATTTTTTCGCTCTCGGTAAAGTCTTCAGGTTGAAACTGAATTGATTCAATATTTACTCTGTCGCCGCGTGAAGCCATAAAGCCCACTGCATTTTTAACCAAAGATTCGTATTTTGCTATTTCTTCAGCAGTGCGCGGTGCCCATTTTGTTTCGGTCGTTCCGTCAGGTTTTGTTGTCACCGTCGGAACGCTGTCGATCAGAACTGCAACACTTATTTTTTCAACTGCACCGGCAGCTTCCTTAATATTTTTAATGGTTTTAGGCACTTCGTAATTAACTGTCTTTAATTCTTTTTTGACGTCTTGTCTGAAGCCGACTTGACCGTTGTTATCTTCAGCACCAGGAATATTTGAACGAGATCCAGGGACACCCGTCGGATTGGTGCGTGAGCCTTCAAGGCCTTCTTCTTGAGAAGTTTGCGAGCGGATTGCTGTTTTATCCGGATCAACCGACTCTTCAACAGAGGCCGTGACTTTGTTGTTCACGGTCGCATCAACTTTAGCCACTATTTTGCCGTGGCCTACAACTTTAGATAAAATTGTTTCAATACGGTTTTCGTATTCGCGTTCAACTTTTGCTTTCAGCTCCATGATTTCGTTTGAAGCTCCTGTCGCCCCATCAGACTGACGCGACAACATTTTGCCGCGCTCATCGATAACCGAAACGCGCTCCGGGTCCATGCCTTCAACCGCATTGGCCACCAAGTAGCGGATACCGCGGACTTGTTCGCCTGAAAGTTCTTTACCTGCGTGCAGTTCAACAACGACTGAAGCTGATGGAGGCGAAGACTCTTCCATCATTGTCTTTTTAGCCGGCAAGGCTAAAATAACTTTTGATTGTTTGACCGGCGTTAAGGTGTTAATCGCGCGGATCAACTCACCTTGAAGAGCCCGCTGATAATTAATTTTTTGGGCATAAGAGTTAATACCGAAATCCTGCTTATCGAAAATCTCAAGACCGATGCTGCCCATTTTTGAAGAGCCGACTTCAGCCATCAGTTGCATTTGCGTTGCATGCAAAAACTCTTTTGGCACTGAAACCGTTTTACTGTCGTCGCTGAGTTTATACGGAATTGTTTTAGAATTCAGTTTCTCGATAATCATTGAGACCTGATCAGACGGAACATTTGTTAAAAGAACTGCGTAGTCTTTGCCTGATGCCATGTAGGCCACCGAAGCAATCGCCGCGAATCCAATAAAAAGTGAAGCCAGTAGAGCGAGCCGCTTCGTGGGCCCGAGTGACTTATAGAATTCGTTAAATTGTCCAATGATTCCGCCAAAAATTTTATCCACATTACACCTGCATTTTCATGATTTCTTGGTAGGCATCAATAATTTTATTGCGTACTTGCACCATCGCACGTAACGCGATGTCCGCTTTTTCGGTCGCAATCATAACGCCTGCGATGTCATCGCTTTTTCCTGTAGCAAGCTCTTGGGCTTTTCTGTCTGCATCCAGATGAAGTTGATTTACATTACCGACGGCTTCGGCCAACGTGTCAGCGAATGAAGGGCCGGCTTCTTTTGTACCAGAAGGAGAATCTGTTTTGATTGTTTTGTTATCGAGACCAGCCGTCTCTAAAAAACGATTCGCATTCGAGATTGTCAAACCATCCATGGTCTTACTCCCTTTAAGAAAGTGAAATCAACTACTTAACTCTTTAATTATCTACCAATTTCAAGCGCACTTAAAGCCATATCTTTAGTTGCTTGAATAGCCTGTACGTTAGCCTCGTAAGAGCGTTGCGACTGTATCATATTCGTCATTTCTTCCATGAGATTAACATTCGGGTAAGCGACAAATCCCCCTTCGTTGGCGTCCGGATGACCGGGCTCATACTTCATCAGAGGCGCTTTTTTGTCGTACACGATGTCCGTCACCTGGACTCGATCAAGGTCAGACCCATCATTCACGCTCAGTACGTCACCGAAGTTTTTCTGGTCCGGCATGGCCGTGAACACGGCGTCTTTGCGGCGATACGGGCCGCCTTCAGGCGTACGGGTCGTGTTAATGTTGGCGATGTTGGAAGTAATTGTGTTCTGGCGAAGCTGTTCGGCTGCCATACCACTGCTTGCAATTCTGAAACCGGATAAAAAACCACCACTCATTTAAACCTACTATCTTGTTTCGCTAATAGCGTATTTCATCGCCGCCATTTTTTTGTTAATAAGTTGCAACGCAGTTTTGTACAACACTGTATTCTCAGCCAGTGCAGCCATTTCTCTTTCGTAGCTGACAGTATTGCCGTCATTGTTCACTTCGACGTCCGGATTCTCGTAAATACCGGGCTCAATCGCCGGTTGTCCGCCAACTGTGAAGTGATCGCCATGCGAAGTATTTAATTTATTTGTACCGTCCATATCAAGCGCTTGGGCTAAGGCGTCTTCGAAGTCGACTTTCTTGGCGTGATAGTTAGGAGTATTGGCATTGGCAATATTCGACGATGTAACTGTGTTACGAAGCTGGCGCATAGCAAGCGACGTGGCCAACGCATCTGTTGTTTTATCAAATAAATTGCTACTCATAGAAAGCCCTCCTGGCGGTACTGACTGATCTTGTTTCTCAGCGTACGGATTGAGATGCCGAGAATCTCGGCCGCTTTCGTACGGTTTTGATGAACAAAATAGAGAGTTTGTAAGATGTATTTGCGTTCGACTTCATCGAGCTTCTGACCGATCGAAAATTCAGATCCTTTGGTCGGCAGGTTCAATTGAATGTGTTCAGGTTCAATACTCATTTTAGATTCATCTTGGTGAGCTAGGTGGTACGACTCTTCCAGCACGGATTCGAGTTCATAGAACTGACCTGGCCAGTCGTACTGTAAGAGCTTCTCGGCCGCTTTTTCGGTTAATTTCAAAGGTTTTTTGTTGTTCATGAGGCTTAAAACTTGAATGAAGAACTGAGCAAACGGCAAAAGATCGCTTTTACGGTCGGCTAAGCGCGGAAGTTCAATCACCAGCGCACGGCTGATATCGATTTGCTTTAAATAATCAAATGCCATTTCTTTCGAACAGGCAACCAGAGCGGCTTCTACGCCTTCCGGGAGATTTGAACCGTCTTCAATAAAAGTTACCGGCTGGTTGCCGAAAACGGTCTGATGAATGTAGTTAATTGTCGTTGTTTTACCCGAACCCGCGTCGCCCACCACCACAAAGAATTTTTTGTCAGCGTTCTGGTTGATGTTGGCTAAGATGTTTTTCATTGAAGTACTTTGAACTTCAAAGGAGCCGTATTGCACTAGTTTCATTATTTCGACTCCTCTAAAAGAGACATGGCCGGAATACGTTTTAAATGTTTTTTATAATTCACATCCCAAGCGGCCTGTTTTAGCTTTTCATTCGAAAGGCTTTTCCAGACATCCTGATCGTTATCTTTAATTTTCTGCCAAACCACGTCGGCTTTTTTAGTTTCTCCCCGTTTGAAGTACAGGTCGCCTAGCAAAAAGCGCTGTTCACTTAAAGGGTGCTGATCAAATCTTTCAATCACTTCGCTTAACATTGTAATAGCTTCATTTGCACGTTTACTGTCTACTAAAACCTGCGCATAAGAATCGGCCAGACGCGACACATCAGTTACGCTTGAGTCTTTGCTCTTGAGTAAAATGTCTTTGCATTTTTCATAGCTTTGAACAGCTGCATTAATATCTTTTTCATGACTCTGCATCGCCGCCAATTTGAAAAGTACCGGTACCGATAATTTCGGATCACCCTGCCACAATTGACTTAATTCTTTTAAGTAACGAATGGCGGTACCGTTATCGCCCTTAGCTTCGTACAAACGTGACGCCAACCGAACGCGCTCAACCTGTTCAGGTTCAGAAAGGGCCAATGGCTTTTCGATTTTTTGTAACAACTGATAGGCTTCTTGCGGCTTCGAGTTGTCATAAGAACTTTGCGCCTGACGCAAATAGAGATTATCAAAGTGCGGCACGTACTGATTTACATAGATTTCTTTTTCAGCGGCCGTTCCTTTAATTTTCGCCAACTGTTCAGAAACTTTTTGATATTTTTCAAGAGCCGCATCGTAAGCGCCGGCATTTTCGTAGGCTAAACCCAAGAAGTATTCGGTATCGATACGACGGTCCGTTTTAAGCCAAGTATCTGAATATTGTTTGTATGTTTTAAGCAATTCTTTGTAGTCTGATTTATCTGAAAGACTTTTTAATTCATCACCCACATTTTTAACAATTCGCTCGGTGACTTGTTTTACATCAGGACGGGTCGGATTTGCTTGAAAAAACCGCGACAAAATTTCAATCGCTTTTTTGTAATTTTCACGCCTTGTGTAGCCATCAGCTAACATCGCCACTTTAAATTGATCAATATTTTCAAGATCACTTTTTCGAGCTAACTCTTCCATTTGGCCGATCGTTTGATCAAGCTCTTCAGGCTTCATCGACTTCATGCGTGTGCTGAGCAAATGCAACTTAGCCACGATTGTTTTAGGACTGTTGCCATAACGGAAATGTGTTTCAAGATACGCACCCACAGCTTTGCCTTGGTCGGCGCCCATGATATCGAGTAATTCACCGACACGAGTCAACGCAAACGGAGCATATTCATGTGACGGGAAATATTTTGCAAAATCTAATGCAGCTTTGTGAGATTCTCGGTATTTCGCATTCCAGAAAAGGGCTTCCATTTTATTGAAGTACGCGGAAGGAAACAACTTTGGGACGAGCGGATACTGCTCTGCAGCTTTCTCATAAGTTGAAATCGCTTCAGTGAGTTTTTTACTGTAGAAGTAGACATCTCCCTTTCGCACGGCGATTTCAGCTAGAATGTTGGAGTCTTTGCTGGTTTTTTCAACCTGATTCAAAAGTGAAATCGCATCATCTAAGCGTTTCATTTTTGAATAGCTCGAAGCCATGGCCAACTGCGCATAGATTTGAGACGGCTTACCCGTGTAACGCTTGTTTTGCACGTGCAGATTAAACCGACGTACTGAGTTCATGTAATCATGACGATCCTGAGCCAGTAAACCCGTCATGAGAGAAGCCCGTTCTGCTAAAACTGAATCTGGGAACAGTTCAAGGGCTTCGCGGTACGATTCTTGGGCACGATCGTAAAATACTGTATTGTTTTCATCATTCCAGAGTTGAACAAGGGCGTCGCCCTTCATGTAAGCCAGCATTTCACGGTATTTTGAATTAGGATATTTGCCGATGAACCAGTCATAAGTTTGCAAAAAAACAAGTAGTCTTTTTTTATTAAAAAGAGTTTTCAACAAACGAGCCTGTTTGTTCTCATCATCGCCGGTCGATTTAATTTCATAATCCGGCGGATTTTCTTTCATTTTTTTCCAGAACGTGAACTCTGTTTCAAGAACCGGAAATTTAAGATAGTAGTTGCTGCGGCTACGAATAACCGATTCATCATTATAGTCAGATTCATTCATCGTGAAACGTTTGAACTGAGAGTCGCCGGCATCAAATAGACCAGATTTACCTAAGAGTGAAGACTGGATATCTGTCTCAGCATTTGTGATTTTAAGGTAATCCACATCAGCCGGAGTGCGCTGGATTTTGCCGGTCTCGGTATCGACATCTAACTTTTGAACCGCCACTTTTTTGCCGGTTTTTTCTTTAACAGGTGCTGTTTCTTTGATTGAGTCAGTACCGCTGCTGCCATCACCGGCATAGAAATCAAGAATCAGCTTTGAAGGCTGATCCGTGAGGTAATCAAATGTTTCGATGTTGGCGCCTTTTAGTGTGAATTCGATAAGATATTTATTATCAATCGCATTCGGAGAAATGCTGACAGACTGTACGTAAGGGTTATTAATGTTTTTAATTTGGTTGATTGTACCCTGATCTACCGACTTAACAAAAAGCTGGACTTTAGTTTGACCATTTGCTTTGACGCGCTTTAAATCGTAGTCCCAGTTCTTTTGTCCAGCGAGCTCAAAGTTGAAAGTGTCACCCTCGTAAGAGACCGCCGCTTTCACATCCGCAGCGTGTAATTTACATCCAAAAGTAAGAAAAATGACCAGCAGTATTTTTTGTGTGTTCTTCATCAAGCTTAACAAAAAGCATTTCAGGTGCCATAGGTATCCGGAGCTGTAATGGCCTTAATTTTTAGGCTAGGAAAATTTATCCAACTTTTTTGGCTCGTCCTGCCAAATCTATGACAGAACTGAGCCCCTTTTGATGGTCCAGAAAAAAGTGATCTTGGATACTAGACTCGACGCTGATTTATTCTCATAACATAATAGAGCCACATCATGAAAAGACAACTTGCCGCCACCTTTTTACTATTTGTTTCTCCATTTTTATTTGTCGCTTGCGTTTCTTCTTTATTAAAAGAAAATCCGCCTACTTTCAGCAATGAGGTCGAGTACAAAGACCCGCCCGCACCTTTCGTAAAGTTTAAAAAGTCAGTCTATCCATCTTGGAAAAGCCAGAAAACCGGTAATGTTATTTCAATCGTTTCGGATTGCGACCCAAACTCGAGTTTATCTCTGGCGCAATTGCATCGCATGGTAGAAGACAGTTTAACCGGCGTGCAAGTGGTCAACGAAGAAGGTGCGTTTTTACAAGACAAGCCGGCCCTCGTTAAAAGTATTAAAGCTCAGTTAGATGGCATCGACATTGAACTGGTTTCGGTTTCTTTCAGACGCAAATCATGCGGTTATGTCAGTTCGTTATCCGGTAAAGTGGGTTCGGTTCAACAAGACCGGGCTGAGTTTGACCGCTTTAACCAGAATTTAAAATTTTAATGGCTCATACCGAACGACACCCCCTTCAAATCTGGGTCGAAGATCAGCTGAATTTCTACGGCGGCACCACGCTTTTGATTCGTGACTGCTTACGCGAAGGTTTCAAGAAGCCCTATTACTGGGGTTTGCTATCTGAACAAATTTATCAGATCGGTGTAAAATCATTTCCGCTTGTTTTCGTGACGTCAGTTACCATCGGCATGGTCATGTCATTGCAATTTGGATTCGGTCTTGAGAAATTCGGCGGAAAGCCCTACGTCCCCCGACTTGTGGCTTCAACGATCTTTCGTGAAATCGGCCCCATGTTCACAAGTCTGATGCTGGCCGCTCGCGTCGGCGCCGGCATGGCCAGCGAAATCGGTTCAATGGTTGTGACTCAACAAATTGATGCCATTCGCGCCCTGGGCACCTCGCCGATTAAAAAAATTGTGCTACCACGCATTCTGGCGTGTTTGATTATCGTCCCGATTCTCGTGGCGTTTGCCAATATCCTCGGAAACTTGGGCGGATGGGTGGTCGGAACTTCTGAACTGGGTCTTGATGCGCAGTTTTATTACCGACGCGTTCTGGAGACAGCTACTTTAAAAGACTATTTAGCCGGAATCGCTAAAACGATTTTCTTTTCATTTTTTATTTCAGTTCCTTCTTGTTACTACGGCCTGACTGTTCGTAACGGCACACAAGAAGTAGGCATGGCCACTCGCAAAGCCGTAGTGACCGCTTCATTGCTAATTCTTATTGGTGATTTCTTCTTGGGTAAAGTTTTTTGGATGCTGGAAAAATGGCTATAATCGAAGTTCAAGATTTTTACAAATCCTTCGGCAACAAAGCTGTTCATGCGGGCGTTTCGTTCTATGTTAGAAAAGGCGAATGCTTAGGCCTAGTGGGCGGTTCGGGCGCCGGTAAATCTGTCATTCTACGAAGCCTGATTGGGCTTGAACGCCCGGACTCGGGCCGGATCATGATCGACGATCAAGATGTAACGAAATGCACTGAACTGCAATGGCAAAAACTCCGCCTTAAAGTGGCTTATGCTTTTCAAGGCGGCGCGCTTTTTGACTCGATGACGGTATTTCAAAATCTGGCTTACAGTCTCATGGAGCACACACTTCTAGGTCCGGCTGAAATTCGTGAACGTGTTTTACACCAGCTCAATGAATTCGGTTTGCCGGGTTCAGAGAACCTCTTCCCGAACGAACTCTCAGGCGGCATGCAAAAACGCGTGGGATTAGCCCGCGCCATGATGATGGAGCCTAACATTATTCTTTACGATGAACCCACCGCCGGGCTTGATCCCTATAATACGAAAAAAATTCAAGATCTTATTTTAAACTTAAAGGCCAAGGGCGTCACAGCTATTTTGGTCACCCATGATATGCCGACCGCTTTTGCTGTTTGTGACAAATTTGTCTTCTTAAAAGACCGCGTCGTCAAAGAGCAAGGCACC
>JANPAD010000550.1:0-4382 GCA_031429735.1 Bdellovibrio sp.
TAAAAAAACCGATTCTAGACAAAGTAACTTATTTTACCCGAAGTTGAATGAAGCCGTTCTACTTGGGCTGCCAATTGATCGGCCGCAAATACGGAACGAATCTTTCAGTTTTAGCTCCGCGAGAACCTTTAATGACGACGATATCGCCATTTTCAACTGACTGTGCAAGCTTCTCGCCCATGCTTTCAGAAAAGTCAGGTTGTATATAGGTTTCGCCCATAAAACCCGCTTCATTCAGACCTTTGGCGAATGAGTCATGGTCTTCTCCGATAAAATAAATCTGCGCAAAGCCGCTTTGACCCGCCAGCCGTGCCACACCGATGTGCGCTTCAACCGAGTGGCTGCCCTGCTCTTTCATCTGTCCGAAGATGCCGATTTTTTTACCGTCGCTGTGTAGAAGCGGAATATTTTCAAGCAAAGCTTTCATGCTGTCGGGGTTCGCGTTGTAGCCGTCGAAAAGAATTTCGGCTTTTTGTTCGGTCTCGATAAACTGATTGCGGCCCCATGCGGTTTTACAATTCGGCAAAGCCTGCCAGATCATTTCAGGGCTAATTTTACAAGCGTAAGCAATAGCGGCTGCGGCCATCAGGTTAACTAAATTCTGCTGACCGAACACTTGCACCGTCGCTTCACCGCGAACGGTAGCGATAAGGCCCGAAATTTTCATTTCGCGCATTTTGAGCTGTTGGATTTTAAAACAGACGTCGGCCTGATCATTGGTTTGCGAAAAGCTCAGCATGCGGCTTGACGAAAATTTGCGTGATACCGGGTACATCATGTCAAAAGTCAGCTCTTGATCTTGGTTGAAGATGCGAATGGTGTCTTCGCGTGAATCCAGGTAAATTTCTCTTTTAGCTTCGGCAATTTTTTCACGCGTGCCGAAAAATTCAATATGTGCGGTGCCCACCATCGTACAAACGACAATGTCCGGGTCAGCAATTTCAACTAAGCGGGTAATTTCGCCCGCATGGTTCATGCCCATTTCAACAACGGCAAATTCAGCATCGACCGGAATACCCAGTAAAGTCAGCGGCACGCCCCAGTGATTATTGAAACTGCCTTGGCTGTAATGTGTTTTTTTAAATTGCGATAAAATCTGGGCGGTAAATTCTTTCGTCGTCGTTTTGCCGTTTGAACCCGTTATACCGATGATCCGTGTTTTCAAAGACTTGCGGTAACCGTGCGAAAAATCCTGCAGCGCTTTAAGCGTGTCTTCAACCTGAAGAATACTGACTTTTGTTTTTAAATGCTGAAATTTTTCAGGCAGTGCGTGAACCAAAAGAAGGCCCGCACCCTGCTCGACCGCTTGATCAAGATAGTCATGGGCATCAAACGAATCACCTTTGAGCGCTACGAAAACCTGACCCGTCAAATTCGCTCGCGTATCCGTCCCGACCTGATCAAATTCGGTTTGCAACTTCGATACGGTCTGAGCGTTGACCCAACCGGCGATTTGTTCAAGTTTCCATTTCATAAGCAGTCCTCACTTATAAGTCAAAAAAATCAGTTCAAGTACTTTCGGGCCACAGCTACATCGCTGAAATACTTCTTTTCAGTTCCAATAATTTGGTAATCTTCGTGTCCTTTGCCGGCAATCAAAACCACATCACCCGGCTTGGCCATGTTGATCGCTTTTTGAATAGCGCGTTCGCGGTCGGACTCAACCGTAAAATTGGCTTGCCCGGCCGCAAAGCCTTTAACGACATCATCAATAATCGACTGGGCATTTTCAGTTCGCGGATTATCGGACGTCACAATCACTTCATCACTCAAGCGGGCCGCAATGCCTGCCATCAACGGCCGTTTTGATTTATCGCGGTCACCGCCGCAGCCAAAAACTGTAAAAATACGATTTTGTAAGTTTGAGGTTTCGCGCACTTGTCGAATGGCGGTCAAAACATTTTCTAACGCATCGGGTGTGTGAGCGTAATCAACAAAAATAATTTTATCGCTCTGACTTTCAACTTTTTCAAGACGACCCGGCACCCCTTTGAAATTTTTCAAAGCCTGCAAACTTTGCTGCAGACTGATGCCGCAAGAAAGCGCGGCCACCGCGCTGCCGACAATATTATCAATGCTGTGCCGGCCGGAAATAGGCAGCGTGGCCTTGATCGTTTCAGCCACCGTCTTAATTTCGATTTCAGTTTCAGTGAAACTCATTTTATTAATTTTGAACTGAAAGTCAGCTTCAGTTTGCCCGTAGGTCCACGCAATAACGTGATCAGCCACTTTAAGACGACGACCATAAGCATCGTCGATATTAATAACGGCAAACTTCGGCGTCTTCAACGTCAGCCACATCATATCGGTGAAAAGCTTTTGCTTCGCTTCAAAATAATTCTGCATAGTTTTGTGGTAATCAAGATGATCGAGCGTCAAGTTGGTGAAAATCACTGTATCGAAATTGACACTTTGAATACGCTTTTGATCAAGCGCGTGCGATGAAACTTCCATCGCGACCGCCACTGCTCCTTCTGAAACAAAGTCACGCAGACGCGACTGCATCGTGACCGGATCCGGTGTTGTCATTTCAGACGGCCAAATACGTTCGCCGAGCCGATGATTGATGGTTCCCATCACGGCGGTTTTTTTACCGCATTCATTGAGGATGTGTTCAAGAATATAGGTGATCGAAGTTTTTCCGTTTGTGCCAGTCACGCCGAAGCAAAAAAGCTGCTGCGAAGGGTACGAATAAAGTCGCGACGCCAACATATCTAAAGCCGCTCGTGTATCCGGAAGCTCAACAACCAAGTAAGGGTAAGAATCCGGAATGTTCGCCTTGTTTTCAACCACTAGCGCTATGGCTCCCTTGGCTATGGCCTCTTGCAGGTAATCATGACCATCACTGTCGGTGCCTTTAATCGCGACAAAAACTGAATCGGGCTGCATTTTGCGGGTGTCAAAACAAATAGAACTGACCTCGCGTTCGAAGATTTCGATGGCTGCAACTGAGGTGGCCGCAGTCTTATCGGCGCTAGCCTCAGGCGTTGTAAAAAACGAAAATAACTGATTCAGTTTCATTCGAAGTTAGCTTAATATCGGCAGCTTAAGTTTGACAAGGAAATCACATGCGTAAAGTCGGCCCATTCGAAGCTGTTGAAAACTTTCAAGACCCTGATGCGAAATGGGTTGTTATGTTCCATGGTTACGGAGCAGATGCTCACGATTTAGCTAGTCTCGCCGATGCAGCGAAGACGACAAAACCCTGCAATTGGCTCTTTCCGAATGCCCACCTCAGCGTACCGATCGGCCCCGGCTGGACAGGCCGCGCTTGGTGGAACATCAAAATGTCCGAACTCGAAGGCGACTGGGTTGACCGCCGCCCGTCCGACATGGCTTCGGCGGTTGAAAAAGTTTTTAAAATGATGTCTTCAATGAAATTTGACTGGAAGAACACCATCATCGGCGGTTTTTCTCAAGGCGCCATGCTGGCCACCGAGGTTTTTTTGAAAGCGCCCGAAACTCCCGCCGGTTTAATTTGCCTTTCCGGCACGCTCCTCAGCCAAAAAGAGTGGTCTGAGATGGCGCCCGCCCGCAAAGGCTCGAAAATTTTGATGTCACACGGCGAAGCCGACCAGGTGTTGCCTCACAAGGGTTCAATTCTGCTTCAAAACTTCTTTCAACAAAATGGTATAGAAACACAGTTTGTTTCATTCCGTGGTGGGCATGAAATTCCTTTTCAAGTCATTGAAAAGATGAAAAGCTATATTTCAGAAAGACTTTAAAATAAAACACACATGAAATACGCCATCGAAACTAACAACCTAGGACGCTCTTATAAGACGTACACCAAAAAAGAAGGTGTCCTCAATTCTTTGAAGGGTTTCTACAATCGTGAATACGTAGAAAAAGTCGCTTTGAAAGAAGCCTCTATTCAGATTGAAGCTGGTAAAATTGTGGGCCTCGTGGGCTCAAATGGCGCAGGCAAAACAACTCTGCTTAAAATTTTGTCGGGCTTAATTTATCCGACTACCGGCGAATGCCGCGTCTTAGGTTATCAGCCTTGGCGTCGCGAAACCGAATTTTTAAAACAGATCAGCATTTTGCTAGGCCAAAAAAATCAATTGTGGTGGGATATCACTCCCCGCGACAGTTATTCACTCTTAACTAAAATTTATGACCTCGATCCAGTGCAGTCAAAAGCCCGCGTCAACGATTTAGCGCATATGCTTTCCTGCACAAATGTTTTGGATACGCAATTACGCCGCCTCAGTCTCGGTGAGCGCATGAAAATGGAAATCATCGGCGCACTTTTACATATGCCGAAGGTTTTATTTTTAGATGAACCGACGATCGGTTTAGACATTGTGGCTCAAACCGCGATCCGTGATTTTCTCGCTCAATATGTAAAAGATTTCAAACCGGCCATTATTCTGACGTCG
>JANPAD010000551.1:0-3584 GCA_031429735.1 Bdellovibrio sp.
AAAAATTGGTCGCACTACGAAATGGTTTACCTCATTTTAGCCGGTCTTTCGACTCCGCTGGTTCTTTCCGTTCACACGATCGTATCGTTCGACTTCGCGGTTTCAAATTTGCCGGGATGGCATACGACGATCTTTCCGCCATACTTTGTGGCGGGTGCGATCTTCTCGGGTTTTGCAATGGTGATTACGCTGATGAGCTTGGTTCGTATCGGATTTCCGCAATTTAAAGATTACATCACGCTCGACCACATGGAAGTGATGAATAAAATCATCATGATGACCGGTTTAATGGTCGGTTACGCGTACGGAGCCGAGTTTTTGATTGCGTGGTACTCAGGCAACGATTACGAGCGTTACGTGTTTATGAATCGTGCTCTGGGCCCTTATGCGTGGTCGTACTGGATTATGATTTGTTGTAACGTTTTGATTCCGCAATTGTTCTGGCTGAAAAAGCTCCGCCGCTCAATACCGGTCATGTTCGTGATTTCAATTTTCGTTAATATTGGGATGTGGTTCGAACGTTTCGTTATTACCGTGACATCTCTTCACCGCGATTTTCTGCCATCTAATTGGGGCCAGTACGCATGGTCTATTTATGATACGGCCATTTTGGTAGGTTCTTTCGGGATGTTCTTCACGATCTTCTTGTTGTACTTGCGTGTGTTCCCGGCCATTTCAATTGCGGAAATTAAGCCCGTCATGAATGTCGGTAAAGACGAAGAAGGGGGGCACTAATGGCTAAGAAAAGAACCATCGGCGGTATCGCCGGAATTTTTCTAACTGAAAGTAAAGTTCTCAATGCGGCTCAAAAAGTACGTGAAGCCGGCTTTATTAAATTTGATGCGATTACACCTTACCCTGTTCACGGCATGGAAGAAGCCTGCGGTATCAAGCGCTCTGACATTCCGTACTTTGCCTTCGCAGCTGCCTGCGTAGGGCTAGGTTCTGCTGTGGCTTTAACTTATTACACAGCGGCAGTAGATTGGCCTTTGAATATCGGTGGCAAGCCGATGTTTTCATTGCCGGCATTTGTGCCGATCATGTTCGAATTAACGGTTTTATTTGCGGCGCTGACTTCGGTCGGAACATTATTCGTTAAATGCGGAATGCCGAAAATCGACCCGCCGGTGATTGATAAAGATCTGACTTGCCACAAGTTCGCGATCTTTATCCCTGAAAACGACGCGGGTTTCAGCGTAGAACGTGTTGAAAAATTATTAAGAGATTTAGGCGCTGACGAAGTGAAGAAAGTGGCGGAATACTAATATGAAATCATTCTTAAACAGATCAACAATTAATATTCTGATGACTCTGGCCGCAGGCGTCTTTATCACGGCAACTTTCACCTCATGTTCCGATCCTGCAAAACCAAATGTCGAGCTGATTCAGGATATGATGGAAAGCCCGACGATCAAACCGCAAGAGTATGATGAATCATCTCCGAACCATTCAGGTATGCGAGTCCCGCCGGAAGGAACTCAGCCACTCGGCTTTACTCCTTACCGATATGCTACCGATTTTGCCGGCGCTGCTAAGAATCAGAATCCATTAGCGGGCAATCAAACTGAAGAGACTTTAAAAGTCGGCATCAAGTACTACACAACGAACTGCACAGTTTGCCACGGAGAAAAGGGCGAGGGCTCTGAAGCCGCCAAATCTCCGGTGGGTGAAAAAATGGCGCTTAAACCGCCAAGTCTTTTGAGCGATAAAATCCGCGGTTGGACTGATGGTGAACTTTATCATGTCATCACGGTCGGACAAGGTGTGATGGGGCCGTATGCGTCCCACATTCCGCAAAAATACCGTTGGCAAGTGGTTAACTACGTTCGTCACCTTCAAAAAGAAAACAAGTAGGTTGTATGGCATCACACGCACACACAGAATTAAAAATCAGTCGTTTTGAAGCCCCTCAAATTCTGAAAGCCGTTATTTACGCGCTTATTGCGATCGGCGTTTTGACATTTGCTTTGGGTTTTGTAAAAAATCCGGAACGTATGTGGACTTCATATTTAACAGCGTTTTTTTACTTTGCGAGCTTAGCTTGCGGCGCGATGTTCTTTGTCGCTTTCAACTATGCGACCAATGCGGGCTGGAGCGCAACCGTTCGTCGTTTTGCAGAAGCCATGACAAGTTACTTTATAGTGATGTTGGTTTCGGCCCTTGTTATGGTTGTCGGCTTTAAATATTTATACGCATGGGCCGTGCCTGAAACAATGCATGCACTCACCGGTGGTAAACAGGTCTATCTTGCGCCATGGTTTGTTACGGCACGGTTGATTGTTTTTGGTCTGGGCAGTTTGTTCTTTGCAAAAAAAATCGTGGGTAACTCTTTGTTGCAGGATAAAAACGGTAGCCAGGCTTTGACGGAAAAGAACTTACCGCTTTCAATCGGGTACATTGCATTTTTCGCAATTTTCTTTACGATGTTTTCATTTGATATGTTGATGTCATTGCTACCGACTTGGTATTCAACGATTTTCGGTATCTACTGCTTTGCCGGTGCACTTCAGGCGACTTTCGCATTCTTGGCGATCATGATCGTTCTTCTCCGTGAGTCAAAATGGATGTCAGGTTACATCACGGAAGAACACCAGCATGATATCGGAAAATTTTTAAAAGGTTTTTCGATTTTTTGGGCGTATATAGCGTTTTCGCAATTTATGTTGATCTGGTACGCTAATATTCCGGAAGAAACCGAGTACTACATTATGCGTTCGTTGAACGGATGGATGCCCATTTCAATCGGGCTTTTGATTTTCCGTTTTGTGGTGCCATTTTTAACATTGTTGCCGCGTAGTTCTAAGCGCAATAACAGTGTTTTGATTTCTGTCTCTATTCTTGTTTTAGTTATGCAGTACATTGATGTCTACTGGATGGTTTACCCGAATTTCTTTGAAGGCGAAATGCATTTCGGCCTATGGGAAATCGGCCTATTCTTGGGTTTCGCAGGTTTGTTTTTGATGACTCTTACAAAGTTCATGTCAAAAAACAGCATTGTGGCTGTGAATGATCCTCGTATTCACGAAGCTCTGAAACATCACGTCAGTTATTAATTTGAAAGATCTCTAGTTTGAGTGAACAAAAAGCGCAGCCTAACCTGCGCTTTTTCTATTTGAAGGTATCAAAAACTGTTTCATCTCGAGACAATTTGTTTATAACTGCCATTTTTCGAGCTCAAAATTGTTGGTTATCTCTTGTTTAGGCGTCGTGTATTCAAGTCTTAAAACACAAATCCATTCAAGCTCTTAGCCTGCCGCTAGTTATAACTGTCAAAAAAATCGACGCCAAAAACAGGTCAAAACCCAGGGCCCGCATTTGCATATAGAAGAGTTAAGACAAAGTCCGCGGGTTTTCTATTTACTACTTATTAATAAGTGGAGGGTTTATGAGCCGTCAAAAAATCGTTTTCGCATTATGCTTTCTCATCGCTATGGGTTGTCAGCAAAAGGCACCTAATCGTCCGGCAGCTCAAACGCCTGCAGCCAGCGGTACTGAAAACGGCGGAAACCGCACGGGCATTGACCCTAAACCCGAAGCTCAAGCTGCGCCAAATGCCGGCAGCTCATTTAAGGCTGAAGTCGTAA
>JANPAD010000552.1:0-10932 GCA_031429735.1 Bdellovibrio sp.
CTGGATTCAATTCATGGTGGAATTAACTTTGACTTGGTTGGAGCGGGAGCTGAAGGCTCTTTCCGCAGTCAGCTGGCTGTGGCCCGTAGTAAAAATGTTGACGAACTTTTTGTAAACTCTGAAAAGGGTGAAAGAGCTGTAACTGAAATTTTAAACGATCGTCGAGCTGCGGTTCGCGCTGCGACTGAACCTGTTATGGAAAAATACGGGGTCAAAGGCCGCTTCGTTGAAAGCGGCGATGACATGGCGTTTGTTGCTGAAAACAAACCTGTACCACAAGCTGCGCTTGATGAAGTCGTACGTAACTTAGGAAAAACGAAAGAACCTTCGAAAGTGCGTATGAGCGCGGTTGAAGGCGGAATTAAAACCGTCGAAACTCGCATGACCATAGGTACGCAAGGCGAAGCGATTGAAAAGTCAGTGCGTGCGCGTCTGGTGGGTGTTTTGCCGAAAGAGTTGGAAGAAAAGCTTTTCATCGGCGTCAAAATGGAAACCCGAGAACTTGGAACCGGAAGCGCTCGGCTGATGATCGGTTCAGATGTTCCGATCACGCCGTTTCAGCGTCAGCAAATTGAGCGCGCCTTTAATCAGGCGGCCGTAGAATATAAATATAAAGCTGTTATTTCTCCAGCGCCGGCTGTTGTTGATGCAGGAGCCGCGTCAGTTTTGAAAAATGCAGATGAATTTATTTCAAGTTACCGTTCGAATGGTCTGGACCCCGCGGCTGCCACAGCGTTAACTGACGCCGACCGTATCGCCGTCACTGAAAGAATTACCGGACGTAAATTAAAACCGGCTGAAAGTGACGCTGTCATTAAAGCGCACAATATTGATTGTGGCGGCTTCAGCGTCAACAATCCGTGTAACTCAAGTAAAGCTATTGCGCTGAGACGCGCAGGTTTCTCTCCTGAAGAAACTAAAGACATTATGCAAATGGGAGTTGCAGGCCGCGAATCAACTACGGTCGGCAGCACAGTGCAAGACTTCCGTGGCCGTCGTGATTGGACGGTCGCTGGTGAACCTCCAACAAATAGAGCGGCCGGTACAGCAACAACAGTTGTTGATCCTCAACGTCGCCCGGCACAGTTTGGCACAGCCACTACACGAGAAAATCCGGCTGATTTATGGGTCCGCATAAATGAGGACTTTCAAAATCAGGCCAAAGCGTTGGATATGACTTTAATACCTGAAAACCGCGGTGCGCCTAATAAATTAACACCGTCGAATACTTTGACCAGTCCAGTTCAGCCACTAACGCCTGCAACCCCACTTGATACAGCCCTGGCCACAGGAAAAGTTGTCAGAGAAAGACCCCTCGGCCTGGGTGGTATCAACGACGGCAAAAAAATTGTTCAGCTTGAAGGCGGCTCATACGGAGTATGGAAACCGCACGAGGAAGTGTGGTACTCGAGCTATCGCTCGGAAGTTTTAGCCTACGAAGTCGATAAAAAACTCGGTTTCAATCTGGTTCCGCCAACCGTTACAAGATTGATAGACGGAAAAGTCGGCTCATTGCAACTTTGGGCACCGTCTTCAAAAACTGCGACGGCCACACAAACTGCGTTAGATAAACAAAGTACTTTAGATTTCTTGATAGACCACGGTGACCGTCACGGCGGTAATTACCTTGTGCGCGACGACCGTTCGATTATTTCGATCGACAACGGTATTGCATTTAATGGCAATGGAATGAATGTCCGCACGCTTAAAGAACGTTTGCCTGAGATTTTAAGGTTCGCCAAAACCACCGAAGGTAAAGCTATTATCGAGCGCGTTCGTGCTTTGCAAAATGACACTAGGTTTCGTTCACAGATCGAATCATATATCGGAGCGAAAGATGCTCAACGGATGATGGACCGTATTGGCTTTCTGCTAAGAGCGGCAAAAGAAGCCTCAGGCGGCAAATAGTTATGAAAGTTAGAGGCGTTTGTTTTTACTTCTATGACAATCCGATGACGCCTGAAGCAGTCTATGTAGCTTATGCCGAAAATGGCCAACTAAAAGGTCACGAAATCATCAAGACCCGGTTTACGTCTGAAATTGAAAAAGTGATGCTCGAGGGCTATATTTGTTCAGCCGGTGAAGTAACCTCCGCAGACACTGAAAAATTTCTTTCACATTTGAAGGAATATTTTAAAGGCAGCTATTTTTTTGCGTCTGACATCGGTGAATTCGAAATAGACAAGATTTAATATTCTGCGCTACTCTTCTGGAATGGAAGATAATCTCTCAAAACTACAATCTGCAGCCGCCACGCAAGTCTTCTCAGCCTATGAAAAACTGATTATCGGTATTTTGGCTTTCTTACAGTTTACAATCGTTCTTGATTTCATGATTATGTCACCTTTGGGCGCGGTACTTATGCCGGCGTTGAAGATGACCACTAGTCAGTTCGGTTATGTCGTGTCGGCCTATGCTTTCAGCGCGGGTATTGCAGGGTTTATGTCTGCAGGATTCGCGGACCGCTTTGACCGTAAAAAACTACTTTTGTTTTTTTATGCCGGATTTTTAATTGGGACTTTTCTTTGCGGTATTGCTCCCAGCTATGAATTTTTATTCGGTGCACGCATGATCACCGGCCTATTTGGTGGCGTGATCGGTTCGGTGGTATCAGCTATCGCAACAGATTTATTTGCGTACGAGCGACGTGGGCGTGTGATCGGCTATGTGCAGACTGCATTTGCGGCCAGCCAAGTTTTGGGAATTCCGATTGGTCTTTATATTTCAAACCACTGGGGATGGCACATGCCCTTCATGTTTATTGTGAGCTTGGGTGCAGTGGCCGGAGTGGTCATTATTTTTAAAATGCAGCCGGTTGATACGCATTTGCATTTAATCAAAATTAAACATAACCCGTTTAAAAATCTTTTTAAAACATTGATTAATTTAGACTATTTAACCGCTTTTGTAACGACTGCCTTGATGTCATTGGGTGGTTTTCTGTTGATGCCGTTCATGAGTGCGTTCACGGTTAAAAATGTAGGTATTTCTCTAGAAAAGCTTCCGCTTATTTATTTTGTAACCGGTGTTTCATCTATCTTTATGGGTCCGATCATCGGGCGCATGAGTGATAAATTCGGCAAGTTTAAGGTTTTCTTTGCCGGAGCGATTTTAACGGCCATCACGGTTTTGATTTACACACATCTGGGTATTACGCCACTCTGGGTATTAATGCTGGTGAATGTTGTTTTGTTTGCCTCGATTTTTATGCGCATGATTCCGTCGCAAGCTTTAATTTCTGCTATTCCTGAACCGAATAACCGCGGCGCTTTTATGGCGGTGAATTCATCGATGGCTCAGGTGGCAGGTGGTATTGCTTCGGTTATTGCAGGTTTGATTGTGGTTGAAGGCGCTGACGGAAAGCTGATTCATTTTAATTACTTGGGTTACTTTTTAACTTGTACGGTGATGTTTTCGGTTTACATGATGTACAGAATCAGCCGTTATGTTGAAAAATCACAGAAGAAAAATTAAGCAGCTTGTTTCTGCTTACGCTCTTGCGCGATGCGCTTCAGTTCTTGCTGCGCCAGTTTAAATTCAACGTTGATACGTTTAACTAAAGATTTCATTTTTAGAACTTCAAAGGTGTGACGGCAATTTTCAAGCTCTTCTAAAAGCTGGCCCAGCTGTAAACCGCCCACCATGCGTGAACTTGATTTTAAAGAATGCGCTTCATCCACCAACTTCTGTAATTGGCCGTCACGTACGTGCTGTTCGAATTTTTCAAGACGGGGCTGTGTGTCCTTTAGAAAAGAACCAATCAAATCAACGACGATATCGTCTTCGCCTTGGTTTTGCAGATATTCGAGTTTATTTAAAATACTCAGATCGATAATTTGCCCCGGTAGTTTGGTAGGAGCCTTGACCGGCGCGGCCGCACGGCGACTGTTTTTTTCAACCACTAAAAAGCGGCCTAAGATCGCGTGCAATTCCGCGTCGTTGATGGGTTTACTTAAGAACTCATCCATCCCTAAAGCTAAGCATTTTTCGCGCTCACCTTTAAGGGTATTGGCGGTTAAGGCCACCAGGGCTACTTTATGAAAAAGTGTCGATTTATCGCTTCGAATTTTTTTAGCGGTGTCGTAGCCATCAAGTAAGGGCATATGACCGTCTAAAAAAACGATGTCGTAGTCGGGTACTTTTTGAAGCTGCTCGATAACCTGTACGCCGTTTTCGGCGACATCGACGTGTAAACCCAGTTTTTGCAGTGTTCTTGCAATTACTTTTTGGTTAATGATTGTGTCGTCGGCCACTAAAACGCGACCCTCATATGTTAAGCCCGCCGTCGCGATGGAAGAAACATTTGATTTTGCATTTTGTGATGCTTTTTCGAAGCCTAACTCAAACCAAAAAGTTGAGCCTTCGTTTTCGATGCTGCTGACGCCTATCTGGCCGCCCATCAATTCAACCAACTGTTTGCAGATCGACAGACCAAGGCCAGTCCCGCCATAACGCCGAGAAGTGGTTCCGTCGGCCTGTGAAAAAGCTTTGAAAAGTTTTTTCATGGTTTTGTCTGACAGACCGATACCGGTGTCTTGCACCGAAAATTTAAAACCGAAGTCTGAGTCAGGTTCAGCCAGTGATTCAATAACAATTTTGACGTGTCCTTTTTCGGTGAACTTAATGGCGTTGCTGACAAGATTTAAGAGGACTTGGCGGAGCCGGTGAGCGTCGCCGCGCACATTTGAAAAAACCGGGGGAACGACCGAAATCAGTTTAATGTTTTTTTGCTCAGCCAGGTTTTTTGTATTATTGACGACATCCGCAATGAGATGCGACAAATTAAAGTCAAGTTTTTCAATGCGCATTTGACCGGCTTCAATTTTTGAAAGATCCAGCACGTCATTAATAACTGCTAATAAATTGTCAGATGAAGTCAGAATGTTTTCAGCATTTTCGCGTTGTTCAATATTGAGGGGAGTATCAAGTAAAAGTTTGGTCATGCCCATCACGCCATGTAACGGCGTGCGGATTTCATGGCTGACATTTGCTAAGAACTGCGATTTTGCTTCGTTGGCCGCTAGCGCGGCCTGACGAGCCAGCATGTTTTCAACTTCGAGTTGTTTGCGGTCTGTTATATCGCGTCCGACCCCATAGAAAGTTGAATTCTCAGTAACCAGGCTGATCTTCCATGAAAACCAAACAATTGAGCCGTCTTTTTTTGTACAACGACATTCAAAAGAAGTCGTCGGCAACATTTGTGATTTTAAATTTCGCAACTCATGCAGAGCCATTTCGCGGTCTTCCGGATGAATAAAATCAAGAAATGACTTACTCAGCATTTCGTATGCTGAATAACCTAATAGATCGGCGTAACTGCTGTTGCTTCGTTTGATGGTGGTGTCAAGACTGGCAATACAAAACAAGTCAGGCGAACTCGAAAAGAAGCGGTTTAATTCGGCTTCAATTTTGTCTTTCTGTCTAAGAGTCAACATGACGAAGCCCCATGAAAGACCCAACAAAACAAGGCCCAATGCGAAACCGAAATATTGTAAATTACGTTGCTGAAAAACGCTTTGATCTAACAGCAACAGTTTCATTTGCTGGTTGTTGTCTTCTTCGCGTTCGATATCAAAAAGCAGGCGCTTGATATCGAGAGCTCGCGCCTGGGCACTGGCCTGATTTAGTTTGCGTCCAGCTTCGTCGTGGAGGTCATTGTTTTTAAGAGCGATAATTTGCAGACCATGTTGAAAGTCGGCAGTCATTTGCAATTTTAATTGTGCAATACGTTTGTTTTGAGCCTGACTTTGCGACGAAGCCTGCGTAAGTAAGGTCAGATGCTGTTCGGCCACCTCGGCGGACTCTTTAAATGTCGCTAAAAACTGGCGATCTTTTGAACTCAGATAACCGCGCAGTCCTAGCTGAGAGTCACTGACGATTTTTTTAAGATTACGAACTTCTTGAATGATTTGATCGGTTTTTTCAACGGAACTGATGTACTGCTCAAGCTGATTGTGACCGCGCATCGTCAACATCGACAAAAACAAAACCATTCCGATCGCCAGTATGAATACGGCTTTGACTCGTGAATAGTGATGTAAGAGCCAGTTGTTTTTCAGCAAATCATCCTCTTTATGTTAGGCCGTCATCTTGTTATTGGTGGCGACCCATCGTTTTACAATTTGCAGTTCTGTGTCACTTAAGCCCACAAAACTGACTTCAATAAAGAAAGCGGGCTTACTTTGCATCGGTACACAGCTCATCACACGCACCTGTGGTGGGCGCACTGAAAGAGTTTCAAATAAGTCGCTGTCGATGCGCAGTTTTGTTTGAGGGATAGCCGAAGCACGTGAAACAATCTGCAGACCTTTTTCAGACATGCCGACAATTTCAAAATCAATTTGCCACGTGCCCGAAGCCTTAATTTCAGCGACCGGAAACCCGTAAACATCTTTTTTCTTTTCTAATAAAAAGTCGACCTTGGCGGAAAGCACTTCAGGATCAATTGGCTTCACCATGTAATCATCAGCGCCAGAGGCTAATGCCTTGCTGACATCGGTTTTATCCGTCAGACCGGTCAAAAACATGAGAGGAATTTTACCAATACGTTCATTTTTACGAACCGAGGCTGCCACTGAAAAACCTGAAAGGCCGTTCGGCATGTTGATATCAGTAATCAGCATGTCGAATAATTCTTGATCCAAAAGTTGCAGCGCGGACTGGCCATCTTTTGCTAAAGTGACGGCGTGTCCCGATTTTTGTAAAATCGAACGGGTAATTTTTAAAATTACTTCATCATCATCAACGACTAATATATGTGCCATAGCTAGATACCTCAGAGGTATTTATCGGCTTTTGGCGCTTTGATCTTAATGAAGAATTGGCCGACTAAGGTCGGGTTTTTCTCTGGCGGTGCTGTTTGCGAGCCTCTAAAAGCGGCTTCTTCACACGGGCCGGAAGTTTTTCAGTGGCCGCCACCCAGGCAATAGAAGTCAGTTTAGAGTTGTTCAGTTGAATGTAACGGACCGTTTCATCAGGATAAACATTGTACATCTCGCGCAAAGTCCAGCCCACGGCTTTTTGCACGTAATATTCGGGCGCTTCAAAATGCGGGTTAACAAGCTTGGTGGCCCAGTTGAAGCTTTCAGGATTGTTTCTGCTGCGCGAATAGTAGTAAAGACCGACCATCGAACAACGGCGTTTCCAGGCATCTTTACTTTTATTCCAGATTACAAAGGTCGGTTTCAATTTTTTAGGAGCCACATCATTTATTCGTGCAATCACCGAACAGTAAGCGTCTGAATGGGCCCAGTTATCAACAACGTCGACCCACTTTAAAATAGCTGGCGCGTTCTTCACCAGAAAATTTTCTTTTTGTTTGATCAGCCAGTAAAGTGAAAACATTTTAGCTTCCCAAATATCCGATTCAAACCACAAGGCCCGCATGTCTTTGAAAAGATCTTCAGAATAAGATTTGGCCGAAGTTTCTTTGAAATCTTTAAGCGTCAGCTGAAGCTGGGGCATCGACATATTCAGAAACTTCAGTTTTGATTTTTCATTAATTTTGCCGCCGATGTAATCTTCGGGTTTAAATTTGGATTTAATTTTATGCGGTGCCTGTGCAATGAGATATTTTTCAACCTGTTGTGTAAATTTTGATTTTTTCATGTTTTTTAAATTAACGAATGATCGTTTGATTGTACAACCTAAACTGCTTCGCTATAATAAGGCCATGAATAAAAATTTAGTCTTAAAACTAATGGTTTTAATTTTCGGCTTAGTGATGGTGTTGTGGTTTCGTCAGCAGATGGGGTCGCAAACGGTGACACAGACCTTAAGCGCCATGTTTGGGTCGACGCCTGATAAAAATAGCTTCAACTGGTGTGCAGATCACGTCGTCGATTTGACTTGGATGGATAAACAGATACCATCCGAATTGCAAGCCATCGAAATGTCTGACTTACGTGACCGGTACTGCCGCCTTCCGATCGAACCAATCAACAATTTAGATATTGATAAAGTGGAATGGCGCCCGCTGGCAGATAGCTCAGGTGCCGCAGGTCAGCGGACCAGTCTGCTTTGGAACCCGGAATTGAAAGTCTTTAAAAGTGGCGGAATGCCTTTTAAATCATCAAAATTTGCTTTAGAACTGGTCCCAGCAGCCCAATAGAGGCTTGCAGCTTCTTGACGAAGCCGCCTGTTTTCGTTAGTTTGTCTTCTACGTTCAGATGTAGCTCAGTTGGTAGAGCAAGCGACTGTTAATCGCTTGGTCGCAGGTTCGAGTCCTGCCATCTGAGCCATTTTTTTTGGTGCCAGGTCCTGTTTACGGACGCAATGCCAAAAAAATTATTTGGCTCTTAAACCCGCTCGCAAGGCGGGTTTTTTTATTCTAGAGATCTATTAATTATTAGTAGCGCAAGCTTTGCATTTCTGCAGTCGCATGCCAGCGGTAGTCGCACTTAGGTCATAAAATCAGAACCACCTGACAACTGTAGCGGTATATCTTTTTTATTTGTATACACGTAGCCTTCATCGCCATCACCTGAAGCATTTAAAGCAAAAAGCATTCCGGCTTTAAAACGACTGCCGATCTTCTGGTAAACTATAACTGACTAGCTAAAGAAATGAATTCTTTTCTAAATTACCAATAATATTGGGTAAAACGCCGTTTGAATAACTTATGGTTGTGTTTAATTAGTTTCCAAAAAAATATCAAAATGATCCATTAGGATCTCTCAATTATTCAAATGAATATTTGAGAGATCCTAATGCAAATCAAGCTTTAATCCGACAAGAAGCTGTTAACCGTGTTTAATGGAGGGGAATTTGTTGGCTTTTAAACCAGAAAAACTACGCATTATTTCATTGTTTTCTATGGTTGCCGTTTCAACTTTAGTTTTATTTCAAAATTGTGGAAAAATGACTTCTAATAGTTTTAATCAATCAAGTTCGTCTTTAGCCTCGGTACCAATTTCTCCATCAAATGCCCCCGCAAATGCTACACCCGTCAACAACGCAGATGGCTCGGTCAACATAATATCAGCAATTTCGGGAGTGATGAGTTATTCGAACAAAGCTTCGGAACAAATTCTCGTAGAATTTGATAAAATCTATTTAGCTACTGAGCTAACATTGCAATGCAAATCAAATTCAATAATTATTTCATGTAATACATCTATTTTTCAAGACGATGTTTTGAAAAATCGTACTCAGGTTATTTTAGATATTAAAAATATGAGCGAAGGAAAAAATGATTTTGAGATCGGCGTATCTTCAACCAAAGGCGGTGCGGGTAAATATAGGTTAAATTGGACTTTTGACAAATCAGCGCCAATCATAAGTTTAAATCCGCAGTTTGATTTAGCTAAAAGCATAACGTATGCAACTTTTAAAATTTCTGCGGAAGACGTTAATCAGATTTCTGAAGTACTTTGTTTATTAGACGACAATGCCTTTAGCCCATGCTCTTCGTCAATCGCATTGCCCGAGCTTAGCGGCGGTACACACAATTTTCAAATAAAAGCAGTTGATATAGCAGGCAATGTTGCTGTCTCTCAAAAAATTTCTTGGATGGCTACGGTAACAGCAACTAATACCCAAATAAAGCTTGTGGGAAAGCCAAGTACAATTACCGACAGTCCGAACGCAGCATTTCAATTTACAACAACCAGCAATATCATCAAAACTTTATGTCAGCTAGACAACAGCACCCCAATTTCATGTACCAATTCTTTCGCGGTTAATGGGCTTTTGGGCGGAGCCCATATCTTTAAAATATTCGGATTTGACGGAGCCGGAAAAGAAATTTCGAGTCAGTCGTTCAATTGGACTATAAATATCATTAATAGTATCCGTTTACTTAGTGGTGCCGGCCTTTCTGTTTTTAATTACGATATTGGTTCTCAAAAAGCTATATACCGTTTGGAAGCCCCAGCCAATCTATCCGGCACGAGTTATTCTTGGCTTGTTGGAAGCAATATTTATAACTCTGTTAATCCATATCTAAATCTAACCTCGTCTGATCTTTTCAACGGTAATGCTTCAACAACTGTCTGTGTTGAAGCAAGTAGTAATAAAGTTTGCGGTAATTTAATTTTAAATATTTTTAAACAAACAATTCCATTGTCAACAACGTCTGGAAAAACGACAACTTTTAATGCGGAATTAAGTACGCTAGTTGCGTTAGGAAGAAACTTTGTCGCGGATGGTGCGTATATTTACGCAGATAACGCACGGTTTTCTATTAATCCTTTAGACAAAGTTAAAGCCATAACCGGGCAATACTTGGTTATCAATGAAAGCAAATTAATATTTTATAATGGAACTGGTTTCGAAGAAGTACAGAATTTGGCTGGAACTTCTTTTAGGGCTATTTTGCTGAACAAAATAGTCCCTGAAGCTTCATTTTGTTCAATGATTACGGATGGGGCAAATCTATTTTATGGCAGCAAGACAATAACCGCAGTGAGCGCAAGCGAAGCTCAAGTTGTACTTTATGATAACGAAAATCTGTGTTCTCCAATTTTAAAAGATTCTAAAAGTGTAGTTATATGTAATGGGTGCTCAACCACTAAGTATGTTTCTTCTGTAAACTCTTCAAACTTTGTAGCAATTCCTAATGCCGATCCTGATACATTTTCGACCCTGAACACAACATTTTTTAAAGACAAATCTCGCGTCTACTATTCGAATTTTAATTTTAAAATTTCAGAAGTGTCAGGTGCGGACCCCCAAACTATATCGCTCACAAACCCTCCGTCTAACTATATTTATGATGTGAATAGAGCCTACCATTTAGATAAAGCCATTGTTGACTCGGTTGGCACAGATGTGAAGGTTTCTGCAGGTACGGTGCTATTATCTAATGGTTTTGTATTTTTTTATGATCAAAAGATACCGGGATTTGCAGCTTCAGAATTTACCTTGCTAAATGGGGGCAAAGCTTCTGGTTTTATGTTGTTTACAGCAAGTAAAGATACTCTATTTGTTTTT
>JANPAD010000553.1:0-3734 GCA_031429735.1 Bdellovibrio sp.
GGAACGATCATTGAGGGTGAAGTTAAGTCAGTAACTGATTTCGGTATCTTTGTTGGTATCGAAGAAGGTATCGACGGACTTGTGCATATCTCTGATTTCTCTTGGACTAAACGTGTAACTCACCCTTCAGAAATGTTTGCTAAAGGAGCTAAAGTTCGCGCGGTGGTATTAGGAGTTGATTCTGAGAACGAAAGATTCTCTTTAGGTGTTAAACAACTTGAAGGCGATCCTTGGTCACAAATTGAATCTAAATACGGCATCGGTACTCAACACGACGTTAAAGTAACAAAAACAACAGATTTTGGTGCTTTCGTTGAATTGGCTGCTGACATCGAAGGTCTGATCCATATTTCTGAACTGACAACTGATAAAATCGCCACTGTAGAAGATTTTGTTAAAGTCGGTCAGACAATTAAAGCAGAAGTAATTTCAATTGATAAAGACGCCCGTAAAATCGGTTTATCTTCTAAATTGATTAAACTTCGCGAACAAAAAGGCGATGTTGAAGACTACGCTAAAAAAGCCAGCTCTAGCGCGAAAACAAGCTTCGGCGACATGTTCGGTGATCAGTTGAAAAACTTAAAACCAGACGGTAAGAGCTAATCAAACCGACGGTGATGTAGCGACTTTGCTACGCACCTCATCAAATTGATTGAAAAAGGGTACCGATAGGTACCCTTTTTTTATTTTTATTCTATGATCAATGGTCGTCGCGAAAACTATCCGACTGTGACGCCCAAAAGGATTTTTATGAAACAATGGTCATTTCGTCGTAAGTTTGTTGTTGGTCTGATTCTTCTGATCGTTGTTTTAGGTGGCTACCGAGGTTTCCAACACTACCGTCAGGATGAAAGCAATCGTTTGGCCCGAAATGAAATTCTAGCCCTTGAAATCAACGGCGTTATCATGAACGGCAAAAAATTTCTACACGCTTTAAAAAAATATTCAAAAGATGACAGTGTGAAAGCTATCGTCATTGATATTAATTCTCCGGGCGGAGCCGTAGGACCGTCTCAAGAAATATACTATGAAATTTTACGTGCGAAGCAAGAAACTAAAAAACCTGTAGTGTGTGTGTCGACAGGCTTAATGGCCAGTGGCGGATATTACTCGGCTCTAGGTTGTGACAAAATCGTGGTGGCCCCGGGTGCGATGATCGGTTCAATCGGTGTTATCATGGAATTTGCCAATCTTGAGAAGCTGTATGAATGGGCTAAGGTTGAACGCTACACGATTAAATCGGGTAAATTTAAAGATTCAGGATCTGAGTACCGCGCTATGCGCGACGACGAACGCCAGTTGTTTCAGTCGATGATCAACGAAGTCTACGACCAATTTCGCAATACTGTCGCGAAAGCCCGAAGCCTACCTATTGAAACCGTGACCGAGTACGCCGATGGGCGTGTGATGACAGGCTCAAAGGCCGTCGAACTTAAATTTGCTGATGCGGAAGGTACTTACGAAGATGCGGTTCAGATGGCTGCGCGTATGGCGGGTCTGAAAAGCGATGACTACCGTGTATTTAAACCGCACCGTGAGAAACTGAGTATTTTTGATCTACTGTCGTTCGGGCAAGATGACGAAGACGATGATTTGAATTCGTTATCCGATGTGCGCGCAAGCCTATTGGGTGTTAAAGGCATTACTTCCGAAACTGTTGCGAAAGACATCGTTAAAACTTTCATGCGAACTAAATATATGAATCAACCGATGATGATTTTACCGGGTTACTGGGAGTAAATTTTGCCAAAAGCTCGAAAAACTTCTTCTCTAAAAAAGACGACACGCGGCTCTCCAACGAAGAATAACAAAAAATCATTGTCTAAAAAAACTTTGCACAAAGAAGTGATCGAGCTTGAAAACTGGCCTTTGCAACGTAACGTTTTTTTTAGACCACAACGTTTCAATTACGTGCGCAGAATAGATAGACCGATCGGCTGTGTTTTTTGCCGGTCAGCTTCACATATAGTTTCCGTTGAAACACTTTGTGTTTACAAAACAGAGCACTCGCAGATTGTTATGAACAAATATCCTTACAACACCGGGCATATGCTGGTTCTTCCGTTACGTCATGCCGGCGACCTGCTGGCTTTGTCTGATGTCGAATATGATGACCTGCATCGCACGCTGCGTACCGCAGTCAAAGCTGTGGAAACTGTTTATAGCCCGCACGCATTTAACATCGGTCTGAATCACGGCGTGCAAGCAGGCGCGGGGTTGCCTGATCATTTGCATTATCACCTTGTTCCACGTTGGGGTGGTGATCTGAATTTCTTTTCATTGATTGCCGAAACGAAGCTGGTCATTGAAACGGTCGAACAATCCTACGAAAAATTGGAGAATTATTTTCAACAGCTGAAGGTTTCACGATGAATCAAATTTACATGCCTCCGATGACTCCCACTGTGAAAAAACTTTTGATCACCATGGCGGTTATCTGGGTTGTTGTGCAAATCGTGCTTGATAAGATGCTGGGCTTTTCAATCACCCAGTGGTTTATCCTGCATCCGGAAAAAGTGGTGACACGTTTCTGGGTTTGGCAAACCGCGACCTATATGTTTTTCCATGCTCTTTCTCCGTTTCATTTGTTTTTTAATGGTCTGATGCTTTGGTTCACGGGTGTTGAGCTTGAGAAGCATTGGGGCAGCCGCTTTTTTACAATTTACTTCTTCACCTGCGGTATTGGCGCCGCCGTTGTTTATTGCATCGGCGTGACCGTCTATGCGTTGATATCGGGCGATCAGGCGCCGCTGCAAATACCGGTCATGGGCGCTTCGGGCGGCCTGTTCGGGCTACTTGTGGCCTACGGCATTGTTTTTTCGGAACGCATCATCTATTTTATGGGCTTATTTCCGCTTAAAGCGAAGTACTTTGCGCTGATTGCGGCCGCCTTAGATCTGTCGTCGTTGCTTACTACGGGCTTTACCGGCGGTGAAGTCGCATACTTGGCCCATCTGGGCGGGGCTGCGGTCGGATTTGCGTTCTTATGGACTCAAACTCGGCTGAAGCTTCGCAAAACTCGTGAGAAGGTCAAAAAGAGCACAGCCTCGCTCCGTTTGGTCGTCGATAACGAGAAAAAGGACGACAAAGGGCCGAAATACTGGAATTAGCCGAATTGACCTCAGAATCGTTTGGCTGTATAAAATAGCGCAGCGTACAATTAAAGGGAGAGTTTCATGTCATTAAATAAAGCATTACAAGATCTCAAATTCGATAGCCGTTTATTCGAACTGAATATGAAACAAGGCCGTTTAACTAAAGAAGAAATCGAACAATACCAAAAGTCTTTGGAAGATCTCGAATCATCTTGCGAAAAAATCAATATCGAAAAAGAAGAAGTGCCGTCACTGAACTAGTCCCATGTTCCAAGCCGACCGACCGGTCGGCTAAATAAATTTCCCAAAAATTTCCTTAAGAAAATTTATAAAGGGGACCAATCTTCGCGGGCTATGCGAAGCGAGTTGCCTTCTTTGATGACGTAAAGAGTCTTTATGCCGATATCTTTGTGGCCGTCGGATTCGTAGTTTTGGACGAATTGAAATAGGAAGTTCTTTTTGACTTGGAGAATGTTCGGTTCTGAGAATTGAACTTTGACGTATTTGTATTTTTCTTTGAGGTCGGCTTTGTGTTTGTACCAGGTTTTCTTGTTGTAAGGCGGGGCTTTAAATTCGTCTGAATAATTTTCGATGTAGGCGTTGATGTTTTGGCTTTCCCATTGGGCGCGCCAATTTTCG
>JANPAD010000554.1:0-3030 GCA_031429735.1 Bdellovibrio sp.
GATAATCTGTGAAACAAGGCCAGTCTTCATTTTAGAGCCCGCCCACATATTTTTGAATAAACGAAAGATTCTGCATATTGTTCGCAGTGTCGAGTTCAGCAAAATTTGAATTTTCTAAACAGCTTTTGCCTGATTCATCACAGCGATTCACACGCTGACAGCCACGTTTTGTATCAGTCACATAATCAACCGGGTGACCGGCCACCAAAATAGCGACCACTTCATTCTGCTTATTAAAGACAGGGCTACCTGAGTTACCGCCGAAGGTGTCGAGATTCACCCGAAAGTGAAACGCGTTAGACGTATCAAATACTTTGGATGCGCCCGAGTATTTGGCCGGAAGGCCGCTCGGATGTCCGACCGTGAAGACCGCGTCGCCATTTTTAACGCCGCCGAAATTAAGTTTCAAAGGTTTGAAGTTTTTAACCGGCCGGTCTAATTCAATAACTGCAAAGTCGGGCCCGTAATTTGTGGCCGGATGGCCGGGCGGAGATAAATCTAAATTCTCGGCACGGACAATTCGTGTGCAACCGTAAATGGAGTCTTCCGGAATGTGATCAATCGTCGTTTTGCCATTTTGATCAAGATTAAAATTAAAGTACCACGAAAAGTTCTGACAGAAAGGTCCGTCAATTTGATTATCAATTACACCGTTCGGCAAAATGCAGTGACCGGCCGTTACTAACAAACGCTCTGAAATCAAAAAGCCCGTGCAGTTCGGAATAATCGGCTGTTGTGCAAAACGTTCATCGGGGCACGCATTAACGGTCGATGAACCTGAAAGAGGTTCGTAATCTGTCACCTGGCTGAATTGTTCGTTTATTTTTTTAATAAATATTTTAGGAACGGCCGCCGCAATAGCCGGTGCGACCATGCGTAATGGAGCGACTTGATTTACTTCAAGACGGTTGTCTGCGCCGTAAATGGCGGCCTGGCTTGTTTGGTTCAGAAATAAAAAAATGAAGAGTGAAAAGATGGTTTGAAACATGTTCTGTTTCTAGCGGATCTGAAGCGGGGGTCAAGCTGAATCAAAAAAGCCGGCTGAATGAGGCCGGCTTTGAAAAAACTAAACGATGTAGAACGACTACTGAACAACAGTTAAAGTCAAAACGCCTTCGTCTGCTAAACGGTCTGGCATGTTGCCCGGATGGCAGAAATTATCATGAATCGGATTGCAAAAGTTATCTTGCTCACGAACGAATTCGCTGTAACCCAATTGCAGTTGTTGGCCTAAATCAAGATTGTAAGCTGATTTAGAATCAAACGCGATGTAACCGTTATAAGTGTTCACGGTGCCGGCAGATTTATTTTTAGCGGCGTTCATTGTCAATTCCATGCCTTGAGTTTGATTCAGAATTTGACCAACAAAAGTCATCGTGCCCTTGTAAGTTGCTTTTTGGTTCACTTCTTTTTTTAGTTTCAGATTAACAGTCACTTCGTACGCGCCGCCGTGGCGTGATTGAAATGAGCCGGTCATCTGTACAGTTTGAGGCAAAGCAAAAGCGACTGTTGATAAAATAAGGCCGGTTAAAAATAAAGATACTTGTTTCATAGGGACATCTCCTTTTTGAGTTAGACGGAGAGTAATGAATCTCGACGAATTTTGGTAATCAAATTATTTCAATGCGCATTGTTATTGGACATATTTGGCACATTATGTGGCACCAATTCCGGACTCATTTGAAGAAAACCTCACACCAAAGTGGGCTTAAATCGATCACCGGCGGTTTATGATATCTGAAGCTTTATTGGAGATCCAAATATGAAAATGAGCCCGCTGTCCGAAACGAAGGAGTCCGTCTTGGCCGTGACTGAAATTCCGGTGGGTGTGCCGATTGAACACCCCCAAATTCTTCTCAGAGAAAAATTTTCGCTCTTGTTCGATAACATCAACGGGCACGAGATTTTCACTCTGGCCGGAGCGCTGGCCTATACGACGGCCTTAGCACTTTCGCCGTTTATATTGATTATTCTGTCTTTAGCCTCTTTCTTAAGTAACGATTTACAAGGCCGAATTTACACGCAACTCAGCAGTTCTTTGGGTGAAAAAGTTGGCGCAACCATTAAGGCCGTCATTGAAAATGCAGATCAACACCCGAATATTTCAGGCCTTTCGGGTCTTGCAGGGTTTGTTATTTTAGGTATCTCAGCTTCAGCTATTTTTTCACAGCTTCGTATGGTGCTGGATAAAATCAACGAATACGAAGCGCCCGAAAAACGCAGCGGCGTGGTTAGCTTTATTAAAGAACGGGTGTTATCCGTTGGTCTCGTGTTGGGTTTTGCTTTTTTGTCAGTGGTCTCGATGCTGGTGACCGTCGCAATTGCCTTGCTGATTCCGTCAAGTGAAGGGGTGATGTGGCAAGCGCTTTCGATTGTCGTTAACATCGGGCTTTTTGTTTTTCTTTTTGCGGCGATGTATCGATTTATTCCGACCGCCGCTTTACCCTGGACAGCTTGTTTTATGTCGGGGGTAGTGAGTGCGGTTTTTTATCAATTCGGCAAAACGTTGATTGGCCTTTACCTTGCCACCGCGGGGCTCGAAACCGCTTATGGGGCGGCCGGTTCGTTGGTGGTATTTTTAGTTTGGGTTTATTACACGACGCTGACTTTGCTGATCAGTTATGAAATATCACGGCTCTGGATTTTAAAGGGGCAAGTCAGATTAGGAATTCAAACAATCAAATAAGAGAATGGTGGCTCGGGTCGGACTCGAACCGACACGTGCGTGAGCACACAAGATTTTGAGTCTAGCAAGTCTACCAATTTCATCACCGAGCCACGTTTATTTGTTGTGAGCGCTAATATAGCGACCTGTGAACTCAATAGACAAGAATTTTCTTCATAGGTCTATTTTCAGCTCAAAAATAGGTCTATTCCATATTTAAAACAGGGGTTTGGGTTTGATTATTGCATTTGCTTATGGCATGTAAACTTGACACAAAAGATCAGGTTAGAGGAGAGCTCATGAAACGTTTAATTGCTTTATTCGCCATTTCAGCCTTCGTTGCGCACGCAAATGCGGTCACAGCG
>JANPAD010000555.1:0-6182 GCA_031429735.1 Bdellovibrio sp.
GGGCCATTGGCACCACCGGTGACCAGGCTTTGTATTTATGCTCGCTCCAGTTCAAAAGCTGGGCTAACTGGGCCAAATCACCTAAGTCGTAATCTTGCGGCATTTGAAAAACGTCTTCTTCTTTGATCTCAAGTTCGGTCATCAGAAGTTCTTTCAGCCACGGGTCTGAAAAGGATCCGATTTCAAGACGAACTATCTCGGCAAAACGACGCTGCCGTAGCTCTTCTTCAATCATGGCTAATAAATCTTCAACGTCTTCTTCTTCGCGATCCGAATCGGCATTTCGCGAAACCCTAAACAGCATGCTGCCAATCACCTTCATGGCCGGAAACAGGTCAGGTAAATAAGCTTGGATAACTTCAATTAAATGAATAAATTTAGTTGTACCCTCAACCGGAACCCACTGGTTAATCACGCGCGGAACTTTAACCCGCGCAAAAAGTTTTTCGTCTTCATTTTGCGGGTTAACTAAAGCAATACCCAAAGAGGTCGAAAGATTTGAAATAAACGGAAACGGATGGCCCGGATCCACTGACAATGGCGTCAGGATCGGAAATATATTCATATTGAAATACTGACGAATGTTTTTTTTCTCGCTTTCTTTCAGGTCTTTAAAGGCGATAATTTCACAGCCACTTTTTTTCAGTTCACGCATGAGAACTTCGGCACATTCTTTTTGTTTTTTCAGCATAATTGGAATGCGCTTCATGATTTGCTTCAATTGCATTTCGGGCGTCTGCCCGTCGGATGATTTAGCCGAAATACCGTAGGCCACATGGCGCTTCAGACCACCGACCCGTTTCATAAAAAATTCATCTAAATTTGTGCTTGAGATGGCTAAAAACTTCAGGCGCTCTAACAAAGGTGTCGCCGAGTCTTCAACTTCGGCCAAGACACGTAAATTAAAATTCAGCCAGCCAAGTTCGCGGTTACTGAAAATCAGACCCGACGAACGCGCGTGTTCAATAAAAACCGGTTTCTTCTTTTTACGTAAGTTATTTTTTTTACTGCGTCGGTCTGCAGAAGGCTTTGTACCGGATTGATACACCTTGAGCTTTTTGATCTCTTTTGGTTTGGCAGCGTTGTCCTTAGATGGTTTTTCGTCAGTCATGTTGAGGCATCTTTCGTGAGCTATTGCTTGTTCTATTTTACGCATTTTTAAAGCCAGACTCAAGTCAAGATCGGGTCAAGTCTTGTCGATAAGTACCCTATGTCGACGTCATTAGCACGCTATCATGCCCGCGCTCCGCGCTATATCTTAAACCCACAGGACAATTCGCTGGTTCGTCTTTCGGGCGCAGAGCAACTAGCATGGGAAGAAAGCACAGAGCTACATGATGTCTCTTTAACGGGCCTGACCTTTACCGCTCCACAAGATCTCTCACCACAAATCGGCGAAGTCATAAAAATTCAATTTACCGTGCCGGGCTCTGAACAAATGGCCTGCTACGCCGTTGTCATCCGCATCGAAAAAACGGGCGAACTTGAAAATTTAATCGGTGTGCATTTCTATAAATTAGACCGCTTGCAAAGAATTAATATCGTGCAGGGACTTGCGCTAAAAATTAAGAAGCGCCCCGAAGATCTGCTGTCGCAAAATCAAAAACCGATGTGGTCCTATTTGGTCCTCATCGGTCTGATTTTTTCTTTGATGGCCTGGCTAACACTGATGAAATTTTTCTTTTTAGGAACCTAACGATTCAAGAAACCGATGCGCTCTAAAAACTCGCTCTTTTCTATAAGCTTTCCGCCGAAGCTTTCGCAAACGGAAGTCACCATTTGGATGTCCATCCAGGTTTGCCCCTGTTTTTTTAAGAACTGGATGAGCGAATACAGTGCAAGTTTCGAAGTATTGTCTTCTTTATGAAACATACTTTCACAGCTGTAATACTTTTCAGATTTGACACCGTAAATTCCACCGACTAAAACTTTTTCGCGCCAAACCTCAAGCGAAAAAGCACCGCCGTTTTCGAACAACTGCTGATAATTTTTTTCGATCTGATTGGTAATCCACGAACCTTTTTGCCCTTCACGTTTTTGCTGGCGGCATTCACGTACGACCTGAGAAAAAGCCTGATTTTGAGTGATCTCGTACTTATACTGATTGTGGCGCAGCCACTTCTGAAAACTTCGTGGCACATGCAGGTCGGCAAAATCGATCACGCCCCGCTCGTCCGGGCAAAACCACAAAAGCGGATAGCCTTCATGCGGCCACGGAAAGATTCCGTGCGCGTAGGCGTAACTTAAAATTTCGGGTGTCATCGGTTCACCAACGGCAATAACCCCATCCATCGTTTCGGCGAAAGGGTCGCTTAGAAGTTCTTTTAAAAAATCAATCTGCTTTTGGCTGGCAGACATCACAGATTCCACAGGGTTGAGTCACTTGATGATCAAAGTAGCGGTAAACCTGAATCAACCGACACTCTTGATTATTTTTAACGAACTGAAGCAATGATAAAAGTTTTTTTTGATGTTCTTTTTTGAGCAAGTTTTGATCTTCAAGCAGATAGTCCGTCTCGGTAGGCTCGCGGCCCACTTTAAAACCGAACGGTGTGTCGGTTTCTTCAAGACAGCCCCAGCGGTTCAAAATCGAAACCGCCGCATTCACTCTGAAATCTTTTTTATTTTTGAAAACCATTTGTTCGCGCAGATAATCAAAACCTTCAACCGCAACGCGGGCTTCGTTTTTTAAAATCAAATCATAAACTTTCTGAATAAAAGAAGCTTCGGGGTAAGCCCAAGTCAAAAACTGCATCTGAATGCTCAAGTCGTCTTCGTCGTACAAAAAGTGACCGAAAGATTTGACGCCGTCTCGGCCCGCCCGCCCGACTTCTTGAAAATAGGATTCTATCGATGACGGAATTTCATAGTGCGCGACAAAACGGATATTCGGTTTATCGACACCAAGACCGAATGCCGGCGTCGCCAGAATTAAAGCCGATTCTGATTTGATAAACTGATTCTGATTACGGCGGCGGATGTCGCGCGGCAAATCGCCGTGATATTTCAGATGGTTTATTTTTTTAGAAGCTAAAAAACGGCTGACTTGTTCGAGAGTCTGAATCAGCGAGAAATAAAAAATACCGGACTGGTTCGGGTGTGCCGTCAAAATCTCGATGAGTTTTTCATTTTTTTCGTCATCCCCGTAAGGATCTGAAAAGTTCAGACTTAAATTGGGACGTTCAATACCACCTAAAATCAGATTTGTTGCTAAATCGAGTTTAAATAGTTTCGCGATGTCTGCCTGGACATCCTTAGTGGCTGTGGCTGTCAAGGCAAGCACCGGCGGCGAACCCAGCTTTTCACGGTAAAGTTGCAGGCGGCTGTAATCCGGTCTGAAATCGTGACCCCACAACGAAATACAATGGGCTTCATCGACAACGAACAGTTTGATTTTACGTGTTTGCAGGCAGTCCCAGAATTCAGGTTTCGAAAAACGTTCGGGGGCTACTAAAATAAGTTTATACTTTCCGTCGCTGATTTGCTTTTGGCGTTTTTGTTTTTCATCCAAAGTCAGTGAGGAGTTGATGTAGGTTGCCTCGAGGCCGAACTCCTGCGCTTTGGTGGCTTGATCCTGCATTAGCGCGATCAAAGGTGAGACCACCAAGACCAGCTCTTGCGCTTCGGCCAGAGAAGAAATAAACTGGTACGTAAGCGACTTTCCGGCCCCGGTGGGCATCAAAGCAATCAATGATTCTTGTTTCAAACTCCGTTCGATAATTTCGCGCTGGGTGTAACGAAAACCATCGAATTTGAATACGTTTTTAAGATGTTGATCGAAATTAAGTGCCATTCGGCTAAGAGCTTAAACCAGAATAGCCCACTTGCACACCAATTGTCTGAAAAGTACGGTTTTTAGTGCTTATTTCGTGTGCAAATACCTAGAGAAGCTTTGCCCTCAAGGTTCTTTAGTGCTACACCGAATGGTTCTTAAATTTGATTTATTTTATAAACCTCATCCGTAAAAAAGCGGATGCAAGAAAAGGGATAAATATGGCTACGAGCAAATGGGAAATAACAAAAGTCCGTAATATCGGTATTTCGGCACACATCGATTCGGGTAAAACAACTTTATCTGAACGTATTTTATTTTATGGCGGTCGTATTCACGAAATCCATGAAGTAAAAGGTAAAGATGGCGTCGGCGCGACAATGGACTCGATGGATCTTGAACGCGAAAAAGGGATCACAATCCAATCTGCGGCCACTCAGGTGCAATGGAAAGATCATACAATTAACTTAATCGATACACCGGGGCACGTTGACTTCACAGTTGAAGTTGAACGTTCACTTCGCGTATTAGACGGCGCAGTCTTGGTTCTTTGCGGCGTTTCCGGCGTTCAATCACAGTCAATCACGGTTGACCGTCAAATGAAACGTTACCACGTTCCGCGTTTGGCTTTCGTTAATAAATTAGATCGTCAGGTTGCAAACCCAATGCGCGTTAAAGATGCGTTAGTTGAAAAACTTCGTTTAAACGCATTCATGGCGAACATTCCAATCGGTCTTGAAGAAAAGCATATCGGTATCGTTGATTTGATCACCATGAAGGCCTACCAAAATGAAGGTGAAGACGGCGAAAACATCGTTGAAATCCCAATGCCGGCTGACATGGTTGAGCAAGCTAAAGAATACCAACAAATCATGATCGGCAAATTAGCTGACGTGGATGACGGTATTGCTGAAAAATTCTTAATGGAAGAAATGCCGACTGTTGAAGAAATGCGCGCAGCTATGCGTAAAGGCGTTATTGCCTTGAAATTGGTTCCGGTCTTCTGCGGCTCTGCTTATAAAAACAAAAACGTTCAGCATTTGTTAGATGCAGTAAATTACTACTTACCAAACCCGACTGAAAAAATTGAACACGCTCTTGATTTAAATAAAAATGAAGAGAAGTTCCCATTGGTAACTGACAATGACAAACCACTTGTTATGCTTGCGTTCAAACTGCAAGAAACTCAATTCGGTCAGTTAACGTACATGCGTGTTTACCAAGGTACCGTTCGTAAAGGTGACTTCATTATCAACATGTCGAATAAGAAGTCTCTGAAGGTTCCACGTTTGGTCCGTATGCATTCGGCGAAAATGGAAGATATCGAAGTCTCTTACGCCGGTGATATCGTGGCGGTATTCGGCGTTGACTGTGCCTCAGGTGACACTTTCTGTGATGATAAAATTGAAGCGTCTATGCAATCTATGCATATCGCTGATTCAGTTATCTCTTTGGCCATTGCACCGAAATCTAAAGAAGGTACGAACAACTTTACAAAAGCTTTACAAAAGTTCCGTAAAGAAGATCCTACGTTCCGCGTTCACCGCGATGAAGAGTCGAACGAGACCATCATTTCAGGTATGGGCGAACTGCACTTAGAAATCTACATCGAGCGTATGAAACGCGAATTCAACTGTGAAGTGACAGTTGGTCAACCTCAAGTGGCTTACCGTGAGACAATCATGCAAGCTGCTGAGTACGACTACACTCATAAAAAACAAACAGGTGGTTCGGGTCAATTCGCTAAGATTTCCGGCGACATTCAACCACTTGGTCCACAGGAAGACGGCAAAACATTCTTGTTCCAAAATAAAGTTGTGGGCGGACGTATTCCTAAAGAATTCATCCCGGCTGTTGAAGAAGGTTTCGCTGAACAATGTACAAAAGGTCCATTGATCGGTTTCCCGATCGTAGGTGTTGAAGTTGCATTACGCGACGGCTCTTACCATGACGTGGATTCATCGTACATGGCCTTCAAAATTGCGGCGATGGCTGCCATGCGTGAAGTTTACCAAAAAGCTAAGCCAACAGTTCTTGAGCCCATCATGAAGCTTGAAACAACTGTTCCTGAAGAATACCAAGGTCCTGCGACCGGCCAAATCAATCAACGACGTGGAGTTATTACCGGCACCACGACGATTGAAGGCAATGTCACGATCGAAGCTGAAGTGCCATTAACAGAAATGTTTGGCTACTCGACTGACTTGCGTTCAGGCACTAAAGGAAAAGGCGAATTCTCTATGGAATTCCTGAAGTACATGCAAGCGCCGCGTAACATCCAAGATGCTTTAGCGAAAAAATACGCTGAAAAACGCGCAGCTGAAAATAAGTAATCAGTCTGAAGAAATAGATACTACGAAGGGCTGTCGAAAGACGGCCCTTTTTTTATGTGTTCACCTGACAGACTAGA
>JANPAD010000556.1:0-7794 GCA_031429735.1 Bdellovibrio sp.
AAACTGAGCACGAAACTTGATAAAACCAACATCGCACCGACATCCAGATCACGACCCCAATAGGTTCCGGTCATGTGGTAAAGAGTGCTGCCAACAAAAAGACAGAAACTAATAATAAAAAACCAGTACTTATCCGCAGTCAGATTCTTTTGTCTTAAAATAACGATGGCCACAATCAAGTAGCTGATGTTAGACCACGTGTTCGCAGGTTGCACCACCCAACTGCACAAATTGCTTTCGCAATAGTGAACAGGTAACTGATTCGTGAGGGGACCCCAAGGGCAACTATTCATATCGATCATCGCATGAGCTCCATGAAGTCATTTTTCACGACAGGTCTTAACTTGTCATCACAAACAGTTATTTAAGGAAATCGAGAAGGTTAAGACCCAGCACTTTACTGCTGGTTTCAAGTGTGCCTTTAAGAGTCGTGTCGGATTTGTTCAGATTTGTCATCGTTTCAAATAGGTCAGCGTCTTCAATTTGCGAAGTTAACGATTTATTGTCCACAGTTTGCTTGTGGATAATATCCGTCGCAGAATTCAAAACATTAACGCGTCCACCGATCTCAGCGCGCATCAGGTTCACCTGATTTAAAGCTTCATCCAAAGGCTCTAAGGCATCTTGAATGGCGGCTTTGTCATTTGTTTTAAGCGCGACATCTAGCCCACGCAGCATGCTGAATACATTCACGCCGCTATTGCCCGTGACCGGATCTTTATTCGAAAGCGTTTGGATGCGGCCCACCGAGGCTGGGCCACGCGTTTCAATGTAATTATCATCTTCTTGTTTGTTCAAAAATTCGCGGTCAACTTCGGACATTTTATAATCTTGCAATTGCTGAGTATCGGCCGGCACCTGCTCTGAAGGTCTCACATAAGTGCTGTCTTGACCGATCCCTCGGCCCAAGAACACTCGGTTGCCTGTTAAATTCATAGCCACGAACGTGCCGTTTTGGCTTTGAATTTTCATTTCGCCGTCATCACCCTGATATTCGCCGTCTTTATTAAATGGCGCAGCCTGGGTTTTAAATCCGCCGAAAAGGTAGCGTTCACCCACACGACGGTTTGACATTTCAAGAACTGAATTTTTAAGTTGTTCAACTTCAGAACCGATCATGACACGTTGAGGTTCGCCGACGGTATCGCTGGCGGCTTGGAGCGCCAGCTCTTTGGCGCGAATCAGGGCTTCGCCCAACTGACCCAGTGTTGATTCTGTTGTTTCAAGGAAGCTTTTAGCCGATGCCGCATTTTTTTCATACTGCTCAAGATTTTTAAGTTCCGTACGGTTCGCTAAAACCTTTGCGGCTCCGGTCGGATCTTCAGACGGAGTCGTCAGCTTTTTGCCGGTCGCCGCCTGGTTTTGCAATGACGCCAGTTCAGAACGATTCTTCTGAATGTTCTTCGAAACCTGGTTTTGTGTCATTTTATCCGTTACACGCATTCGCTTCTACCTTTTATTAAAGTCTTTTTAAATTTAAGACCGTATCAAACATCTCATCCGCCATGCGTATGATACGCGCAGACGCTTCGTAAGATTTTTGGTACTCAATCATCTTTTGCGCTTCTTCGTCGAGACTTACGCCACTGATGCTCTCGCGCACGTTTTTAACTTGGTCGACAATATTTTTCTGTGAATCAAGGCTGGCGACTGCTTTCTGATTCATCACACCGACTTGACCCACTTTAGAAGTGTAGAAGTCGTCAAATGTAAATGTGCCTTCGTCACCCATTACTTTCTTGAACTGTAAGGAGTGGATGACATTGGCGACCGTGTTGTCGCCCGGCGAATTTTGCTTGGCTGCGGCCGCAATGCGGCCTACGTCACGCATAACATCTGCGTTGACTTTTAAATCTTCAATCTTAAACGTACCGTCTGTCGGCACCTCAAAGAACTGATTACCTTGCTTGTTGTAACGATCATACCCTTCAACGTGGGCGTTGTTCACTTCGCTCGCAATATTGTAAGCTAGGTCCGCCGTGCTTTGGCGCAAATCATTCACCATACCGTCACGTAGCTCGAATGCTCCACCCAGTGCGCCACGCTTGAACTGATCCGAAATATCAGCTTGTGTGCCGCCCTTGCTCAGTTCATAAACCACTTGGGTTTGGTTTTGTTCATTCGTAATCGTTTTAAGTGCAGATGAAGAAGTACCGGCCACCAAGATACCGGTTTTACCGGCCGTGACATTCAACATACCTGAAGTCGGGTCTTCAGCGTAAGAGATGTCGAGCTTCTCGGCTACTTTTTTAACTAAGAGATCCCGGCGGTCACGCTCATCATTAGCCGTCGTGCCAGATATCTCAATGGCTTGAATTTTTTCATTAAGTTTCGCGATTTCTTTAATGTGCCCGTTCACTTCATTCACACCGGTTGAAATCACATTGTTCAGTTCGCCGGCGACTGACCCGATTTGACGATCCATATCCTGAAACTGGCGAATCATTGAAGTCGCATTGTCACGCACCACTGTTCGGGCGGTTAAGCTTTCCGGATTATTTGCTAATTCACGGAAGCTGTTAAAAAAATCAGACATCGCACTGTTCAGACCTTTAACGCTTTGCTCGTTAAAAGTCGATTCAAGTCTTTGCAAGGCCCCTTGGCGACCTTCAAGAAAAGCCAGGTTTGAGCCTTCGCGTTCAATTTGTTTTTCAATCCACGGGTTATTTGTACGTGAAATACCACTGAGACGCGCGCCTGTTCCTACACGGTGTATGCCCTCGCCGATCGCAGGATTGGTTTCGACATCAACACGTTGACGTGAAAAACCCTCCACCGATTTGTTGGCGATATTGTGAGATGCAGTCGATAGTGCAGACTGGCTTACAGCCATTCCGCGTCGACCCATATCTAACAATCCGTGTATCTTGGCCATCCGTGCCCTTCCCTAAAACCTGACTAAGCTTCCTTGCTAATCAAGTGACCTGATTGATCTGATCCTTGTTGGTATTGTCCTTTTTTCTGATAAGTTTTCTGTCCGCCGGTAATGGTGTCTTTAATATTGGCTAAGGCGGAGTTCACAGTTTTCAGTGCTGATTCAGCGTAGACTGCGTTTTCTTTGTTAAGGTCCATCAGACGCTTAATCAGAAGTTCGAGAGTTGAATGAATGGTCCGTAAACGGTCGCCCTCGGCTCCGCCGATTTTTTGCGCCAGTTGCAGCAGTCGCGGCTCAAGATGATCTGCACCGATGGCTTGCGCCAGATCAGAAGCAAACATCAGGCGGTTGTCATCTAAACTTTTAATTTTAGAAATAAACTGCTCTTTGCGCTCGTTGCTTTCGTTCAGCTTCGTGATGTCACCCAAGACCAGCAGTTCTTTTTCTTTACGAACGCTGTCTAGAAGCAAACGATACTGCTTGACGATCTCATCTAAATTTTGAATTAATTTTTCGTATGCTCTTTGTTTCATCTGACGCCCTCATCCTTGAAGCGACTGGAATTATAAAATTAAAACCGACTATTCTGAAGTTTTACCGGCTGACATCAGGTGTTCATCGACCATTCGGTCTGCGACAGCTTTCGCATCGACTTTGTAGGAGCCATCCGCGATCATACGTTTAAATTTTTCGACTTTGTTCATATCGACGTCAGGTGCATTTTTCGCCAGCTCTTTAATTTTTTTAATATCTTGAGCTTTAGGCGAAAGTTGAACTTGAGTTGCTTGAGAAGAAGCGCCGGCTTCAGACGAAGAAGCTGTCGAACTTTTTTTAGCCGCAGCTGCAGATGTCGCTTCCGCAGACTTTTCGGCCTTTGCACTCTTCGATGAATCCGAAGTATTTAAATTCTGTCCGACTTTATTATGAGTAATTTTCACCAGGAACCTCCAACACTTTTATCAGTGTATCACAATGGGACAAAAGGACCAAATCATTCTGAGACAATCGGTTTGACAGTCCAAAACAAAGGGCTGGCTGCACTAGCCCAACCAAGTTGCTGTCCGGCCTCAATTGTGTCACCAGGCGACAATTTCTGCTCTGGACCAAGGCCTGTACCGCGTGTCAGAATGAGACTTTCAAGTCCGTTATCGTGTTTAATTCGATACTGAACCTGGTCCCTCTCTAAGAACTTTTTATCAAGCAAAACTCCGGCCCAAGGGCTTGTCAGAGCCTGTCTCTCACTTTGTGGTGTTTGGAATTTAAAGGTGATGGGAGAATGTGTTTTTAAAGCTTGTTCAGCAGCCTCTTCTACAGAACCGGGAGCCTTGCTGGCCGCGGGACTTACCGAGCCGGTGTACTGAACTTTTGCGTTCATCTCGATCGGACCTTGAGGTTTGACATCGTGATTTTTCAAACCGAATTGCGGTCCGTATTTTTCAATCAGCTGATCATAAATAATTTTTGAAAACCCGATGCCGCCGCTCTTTTGCCACTGATCTGCGTACTGGTCGTCGAGCTGTTCTTGAAATATTTTTTCAGCGTTGTTGGCTTTTACAAAACCGCCTTCGGTCACGGTTGAACGCATCTGCTTCATCATTTCGCGAATAAAATGCTGCTCGTACATATCGGCCACGCCGTGCAGTTTTTTATCCATTTCTTGTGCTTTGTTTTCGGCGGTCGGTGGCGCCATCGGGCCACCGAGTTTATTAATTCCGCTCATGATTTACCTTCAAAAAAAATTGGGGAGTGTCCTTTATTTCTTCTATCGCATCCATGCGATTTTTTCTAGGTGCAAGTGACAACTTAAAAATCATCCATGATTCTATTAGCTGTTCTGATGTGAAACTTCCTGCGAGGTTGTTTATACTATCAATCAACACCCAGACCGTCCTTGGTATCTGAAATTTGAGGACCCTCCCCGGCTCGCTGACATGCATCCTTGCACATCGGTGAGCTTTAAAAATAATTACATCGTTTCAAGTTCTCCGTGTAAAGCACCGGCGGCTTTCACAGACTGTAAAATCGAGATCAAATCTTTAGGTGAAACACCTAATTTATTCAGCGCTTGAACAAGATCACCAACGTTTGCGCCCATATCAAGAACCGTCACTTTATCATCAGCGGCGTCCTTCGATTTTTTTCCATCTCCGACCTTCAATGTTAGATTACCATGACTGAGGCCAACTTTAGAAATCCTAACTTTCTCACCTATGACGATCGTCCCGGTTCTTTCATTAATCACGACCCGAGCTTTCTGGTCGGGGTTAATTTCAATCGCTTCAATTGTCGCCATCAGCTCAACACCCTTATTTTCATACGAAAACGGCGTGATAATGTCGACGGTACCGGCGTCCTGCGCCGTTGCGTATTGGCCACCGAGCTCTTTATTGATGGTCAGAACTGTTCGCGCCGCCGTTGTAAAATCGGGATTATGCAAAGTCATACGGTACATTTTACGTGAAGCAAAATCCGCTTGGATATCTCGCTCTATCATGGCACCGTTCGGAATTCGTCCCGCTGTCGTATGAATGTCTTTGCCGTCGCCTAAAACCGATAGACTGCCCTGCGCGACCGCGTAGACTTCATCATTGGCTGCACGAAGTGGAGCCTGTAAAAGTGTTCCACCCATCAGCGAGGAAGCATCACCGATACTATTAACGGTAATATCCAACGGGTTACCGGCTTTAGCAAAGGGCGGCAGTGTCGCTGTGATGATAACCGCCGCAATGTTTTTACTTTGCAGATCTTTACCATCCACTTGCACACCCATTTTTTCAATCAGACGTGCAAAGGATTTACTTGTAAATTGAGAAGACGAATCTCCCGTGCCTTTAAGACCGACTACCAAACCGTAACCGATTAATTGGTTTTCACGCACCCCGCGGATGCTCGCAATATCTTTCAAACGCGCTGCAGAGGCTGTCGACACGAAACTCAAAGTGAGGCTCAGCAAAGAAAACAACTTTAGTAATTTATTCATTGTTTACTCTTTTCATATGAACAACGTCATACTGCGCTTCCAGTAGTTTATTTGAGCTGATGCCGTCGTCTTTAAAATCTTCGGCACGAATCAATGCTGTTGCAATTACTTTATATGGGCGTTTCTTAATCGTCAGAAATTGCTGACCGCGCACACGGTAAGTATTATCTGCTCGGCGCTCAACAATCCGTACCGGAATGTTTTCCACTTCTTTAAAATCAATTTTGTCATCAGTCGCATTTTTATTTTTAGTTGCACCAATTGCCCCCGGAACATTTGCCGGCTGGCGGGCCGCCTCGAGCGCCGCTTCTTCTTCTTGATTGGCTGCAGCTTCATCTAACGGATCAACGACGATTTCACCCTTAGCTATACGCTCAGCGCGCAATTTCTTTTCAGCCTCGAGTTGAGCTAAGCGCTGTTTTTGCTCAGCTGCTTTTTTTGATTCATCGTCAGAAATACGTTTTTGCTCTTCAAGCTTAATCAGCAAATCACTGATGACGTAAGCTTTGTTTTCAATACTTTTAAGCGCTGCACCTTCCAGTTTAATTGAGGTGGCATCACCTTCACGGCGATGCTTGTTTTCAGCAAACAGATAACTTGTCTGACCTTCCATATTCCAAAGCGAACCGGCTGAGCTGTTTAAAGAAGAGTCCTCTTCCATTTTTTGCCGAGTCATTCTTTTGTACTGACGGTCTGACGGTGGCGCCATATTGTTCATATCAGAATACGTGGTCATACCTTCTTCTTCAGACGGTGCGGCCACTTCTTTTTTAGTTTCAACCGCTACGGGCGGTGGAACCGGTGTCATCTCAGTTTCAAGACGTGCAACTTCATCAGATGCACAACCCCAGAAAGCAGTCGCTATTAGTAGAATGCTGATCAATTTCATTACTCAATCCTCACAACGCCACGTTCAACAATTTTTGCCGCAAAAACCTTTTGCGAATCTAAATTCTTAACTTTGACAACCTCACCGACCGAGCCGGCTTCTTGCGCCTCGGCAGATATAGCGACTTCGAAGGAAGGGCTACCGACGATAGCTTTGACCATCTGACCTTTTTTTAAAATCTGCTCTCTTTTCACATCGCTGAACTGAACCATCTGACCCGCATTCAAAAAACGTACGGCTTGCATTCCGTCAAGGCTGGCTGCAGATAGGTAGGTGTCGCGAACGTTCAGAAGCTCACGCTTTTCGACTGTCAGCATCTCAGGGGTAATCACTTCACCGTATTTTACCGATTGATTCAAAATCGGTACTTTTTGGTATCTTTTGACTTCAACAACAATCCAAGCTTTCGCCGATGAATTTTTCGCACTGTAAACCGGAACCATCACGGTTTTTTTAGTTAGATCAATATTCAGATCAAGAACCCAGTCGCTTTCAATGTTTTGCGGAACGTTCGAAATAATAATTTGTACATCGCAAGTTGAACATTCACCGTAAATTTTGTTTTTTATTTTGCGTTCGACTTCCATCCTTGAAACTGCACCGCGGCTGCGAATCAGCTTCAACTCGGTCGGAAGTACATAGCGCGCCTTAATGGGACGTAAAAGTTTAGCCAGTTCACCCTTGTTAAGGCTACTGAGCTTATCTCCACCGATCACAATATTCTGAAGCTCAGAAACGACATCCTCATTCAAATTCTTTGCTTCAATCACATCGTACATTGTAATTTCAGTCCGCGGCGAAATTTCGACCGTCGAAGGAACAACAATTTCAACATCACTGTTAGCTTGCAATTGAAAGCCAAACACCAGAATAAGGAGGGCTAAAACCGATTTCATCATTTAATGTTAACCGCCGTTTGCATCATTTGATCTGATGCTTGAATCACTTTTGAATTTGTCTCGTACGCACGCTGCGCGCTGATCATATTAATCATTTCATCGACGATATTGACGTTGCTACCTTCAAGTTCACCCTGTTGCAAAAAGCCGG
>JANPAD010000557.1:0-6499 GCA_031429735.1 Bdellovibrio sp.
CCACCACGGGCTTTAGCTTCTTGCAGATTGCTGATTGTTTTTTCAATCAGCTCATCAGTCGGCGCCACAACAATAATGGCCATGTCTGAATCAATCAGCGCCAGCGGGCCGTGCTTCATTTCGCCAGCGGCATAGCCTTCGGCATGCTTGTAAGCCAGCTCTTTCATCTTCAAAGCACCTTCCAGTGCTATCGGGTAACTGACTCCGCGACCGAGATACAAGAAGCCCTTAAAGCTTTGCATCTTCTTCGCCGCTGCAGAGAAATACTTATCGTAGGCCAAAACCACTTCAATTTGGCTCGGGACTGCCAAAAGGTTTTTAACACAGGTTTGTTCGGCATCGCGATTTAAGACTCCGCGGGCTTTTGCAATTTGTAGAGCCAGCAGGTTGAGTAAAGCCAATGTACTGGTGAACGCTTTTGTGCTGGCCACACCGACTTCAACGCCACTGTTCATGTAAAGATGTCCGTGCGCTTCGCGGTCAATTGAAGAACGATGCACATTTGTAATACTTAAAGTCAGTGCGCCTGTTTCTTTGGCCATACGGATAGCGGCCAGCGTGTCGGCCGTTTCGCCGGATTGAGAAACTGTAATGACCAGAGTGTTCGGTGGGATGATCGGTTTGCGGTAACGAAATTCACTGGCAAAATCGAGCTCAACCGGTACGTTCGCCACTTGTTCTATTAAATACTTACCGACGTTGGCGGCATAAAAGCTGGTGCCACAAGCTACAAACATAATACGGTCGAGGGATTTGAAGACGTCGTTGGTGTCTTTTGCAAACCCGACATCAGCCAGCTGCACTTCATGAGTTTCCGTATTCACGTGCGGGTGAATGGCCGCAGCCACAGCACGCGGTTGCTCGTAAATTTCTTTCAGCATGAAATGCTTGAAACCCATTTTTTCAACCAGTTCAGAACTCCAGTCCAGAGTCGTCACTTGTTTTTGCAGAGGTTCACCGCTTGCTGAGAAGTATTTAATCTGACCGTCTTTGACATGAACGATTTCACGGTCTTCCAGATAAACGAAATCTTTCGTGTATTGAAGGGCGGCCTGCACATCGCTGACAATAAAATACTCTTTGTTTTTTTCATTGAGGCCGACGATCAGCGGTGGACCGTCTTTGAAAGCAATCATTTCGTTCGGTGACTTTTCCCACATCACCACGATCGAGAAAGCCCCGACAAGATGGCTGAGGGTTTTTTGAACGGCTGAAAAAAGGTTGGGACTTTTTTGGATTTCTTCGTTAATTAAATGAGCTACTAATTCGGAATCGGTGTCGGATTTGATATCAGCACCGCGTGCGATGAGATTTTTTTTGATATCAAGATAGTTTTCGATAATGCCGTTGTGAACGATACTGATTTCGCCGACCTGGTGCGGATGGGCGTTTTTTTCAACCGCTGCTCCATGAGTCGCCCAACGCGTGTGACCGATACCCAGGTGACCGTTGAAGCTTTCAGACAGAAGCTTTTCTTCGAGATTTTTGATTTTACCCGCGGCCCGCACACGCTTTGTTATGCCGTCGTTTAAAATTGCAATGCCGGCGCTGTCATAGCCACGGTATTCAAGCTTTTTCAAACCCTCAACGATAATTTTCTTTGGATCCTGCGGCCCTAAATAACCAACGATTCCGCACATATTTACTCCGATTTTTTCTTTGAAGAAGACTTCAGCTTTTCAGCGTAGCCCTCTTTGTTGACCTGCGGAGCGCGTGATAAGGTCAACGCTCCAGCCGGTACATTTTTAGTGACCGTCGTACCTGAAGCAATAATAGCGTCTGCACCGATACTGACCGGAGCGATAAACTGGGTGTCGCTACCGACAAAAACGCGGTCGCCGATAATCGTTTTATGTTTTTCTTTTGAGGCCGTGTAGTTGCACGTAATGGTGCCGCAGCCGATATTCACTTCTTCACCGATTTCAGCATCGCCGAGATATGTCAGATGACCGACCTTCGATTTTTTACCGAACTTTACTTTTTTCATTTCAACAAAGTTACCGACGTGAGCTTCTTCTTCAATAATCGTATCCGGCCGCAAGCGGGCGTAAGGACCGGCGCTTGATTTCTCTTTCAGAATGGCTTGTTCAAGGTAGCTACCGGCTTTGATATGCACGCTGTCGCCGATAATTGAATCAGAAATGAAACAATTCGGTTCAATGACCACAAATGAGCCGATAGCCGTCTGCCCTCTCAAAAATACATTCGGGTAAATGACGCTGCCGGCACCGATAATCACACCCTCTTCAATCGAACAGGTTGCAGGATTAATCATGACCACGCCACCCTCCATGAGTTGACGCGTTTTGCGGGCGTAAACTTTATGAGTGGCTTCGGCCAGTTCAACCTGACTGTTGACACCATGAGCGACGTCTGTGTTGTTGCTGAGAATGGCGTGAACTTTCAATCCGTCTTGAATCGCGAGATCGACAAGATCAGTTAAATAGAATTCTTGTTTTGAGTTATTATTTTGAATGCGTGGTATGTATTTTTGCAGAACTTCAGCACGAACAACGTAAATACCCGTGTTCACTTCTTTGATTTTCAAAGTGTCACTTGACGCATCTTTTGCTTCTACGATTGAAACAAATCGGTCATTCTTACGAACGATACGCCCGAAGGCCCCGGCATCTTCTAGCTCAACAGTCACGACAGCTAAGTCAAGTTGCTGTTCTTTAAAGTCAGAAATAAAATTTTTAATGTCCTGACTTGTGATGAGCGGATGATCTCCGTTCATGATCAGTACATCGGATGTTAAACTGTCGAGATCTGCCGATTTAACGGCGTCAGCGGTGCCCAATTGTTTTTCTTGCAGGTGAGTCGAAACCTGCAGCGGTTCTAATACCGTTTTAACAAGGCCGCTGCCGTGGCCGACAACCACGCGCAATTCGGTTAACCCCGCCGCACGGCAGGTATGAATGACCCGCGCAATCATGGGCTGGCCCGCAACGGGATGTAATACTTTGGGCAAGGGACTTTTCATTCTTGTTCCTTGACCGCCTGCTAGAATAATCGCTGTAAATTCCATGCCTGTCATACTAAACAACGATCCGATTCTTAGCCAGTTTTTTTTATATTTATAAAATGCCCATAAAAATGCGTTTAAAACGACGTGCGTTTTTTCCCATGCGTTACTTTATTTTACAGAAATTCGTCCTCAGATTCACCGCTATCACAATTTTTTGCGTACGCCGAAGCCTGTGCTCGCTCTTACCACAGGCATTTAAAATGCACGTGGTTCACGGCCTCGATATGCGAACCTCACCAATGACACGATGGGGCTGATTGTGAATTCGGGACTGGAGCGGTGAAGCAAGAACATGGTCTATGGCGGTTTCAGTGCTGCGTTCGGTGGCAAGCGCTTTATAAAAAACTGGTCAAAACAGGTCTTTGGCTGCAAACTGAAACGGTATGATAAAAGCGATCGCCTTTGACCTCGATGACACTCTGTTGGACACCTCAGGCTTGCTTGCGCCACAAGCGACCGTGCAGGCGTTTGAACTGATGATCAAACGAGGGTTGAAGCTTTCAACCGCGCAGTGCGAAGCCTTCAGACAGCAACTCGTTAAAACAATGTCCCATCGCGAAGTTTTTGAAAAGCTTGCCGCCAAATACGGTACCGATGAAACACGAACGGCTCTGCCGGAGATCACTTCTACCTTTTATGAGCCCAAAGTTCCGGCCAAGTTGCCGCTTATCGAAGGTGCAAGACAAAATATTGATTATCTGAAAGCTAAATATACTTTGTATCTCGTCACTGCGGGGGCTGAAAAATCGCAGCTCGAAAAAGTTAAAGCCCTGGGAGTACTGAGTGATTTTAAAAAAGTTTACGTGGTCAACAGCCTGACAAATCAAAGAAAATATGACGTTTTTTCAGACATCATCAAAGACATGAGCATTAAAAATGAAGAGCTTCTTTGTATCGGCAATTCACTGTTATCTGAAATTCATGACGCCCTTAGCATCGGTGCAAAAGCTTGCTATTTTGAATTCGGAGAAGCGCGCGGCTCGTTAGCTGAGCTCAGCCGAAAACCCGATTACCATATTACTCAACACTCACAATTGATTACGGCATGTCAGCTTTAAAATCAAAGTTGGCTCTGCTGACGGATCAAGAAAAACAAATCGAGCAGTTCAAAGCTCAAGGTCCGCTGTTACTGACGCCCGAACTTCTGAATCAAAATCGATACCACGTTGACCTGCTGTTACTTGATGCGGACTATGTTTTGAAGCAGAGCACGCATCATCTGAACGCGGCCAAAGTTCAAAAACAGTTTTTCAAAAAAGTTCTGGTGCTGGGTTCGCAGTACAAAGAGTCCGTCCAGCTTGATCTGGCCGCCTTTATTGATTGGCAAATTGACTACTATATTTTCGAAGAGGACCTGAACGACGACTTTTTGCATAGCATATGGCAAGCCCAACTGCAGATCGAACAGGACGAAACCTACCTGAGCCTTTCAACAGAGCTCAATCAGCAATATGAAATGCTTAAGACTGAACTGCAACTCAAGCTCAGTGAGAAATCAAAAAATATTATCGAAAGCCGAAAGCAAATCTACGAAATCAATAATCGCGTTGAAGTGTTGCGTAAGTCGCTCTACACCACCACAGAAGTTAAAAGCCTCAGTGACGCAGAATCTGCCCTAAATGACCTCTTGGTGAAGTTCGGCATGATTACGTGGTTCAAAATTGTTCGCCAAAACGAACGCGAAGCTTTTGAAAAAGATTTAAAAGAACAAACCGATTCAACAACCCACACGACTGAAATGAAAATTGGCGGTGACTTTTTTTATCTGTTTTTCTTCAAGGGTGACCGTCGCACCTTCCGCAAAAGCGACATCAACTATTTCAATAAACTGACGGAAGCTCTTCAGATTAATCTCGGACGTTACAACAATCTGGTTTCACTGCAACAAAGTGAGCGCCTTTTTGACTTGGCTTTCCACTCATCACCCCAGCCCATTATCGTTGTTGATCAAAATTATCAGGTCTACCAGGCCAATTTGGCTGCCGAAAATAGCGCCGATGCAACCGGCGACGATTTGAAATGTCATCAGCTTTTGTTCGGCTCGCCGAAACCCTGCATCGGCTGCCATTTCGGCACACGTTTTGAAATTCAAAAAGACACTCGCACCTTCGGCGTGCAATCAAGCCGCTTCTCAAATAGCGGCGAAAACGACCAAACTTATTGGGTGCACCTTTATGAAGATATCTCTGAACAAAAAGCGCTTGAAAGCAAATATCAGCAGGCCGCTAAACTTTCTGAAGTCGGTCTCATTACCAGTTCGATCGCTCATGAACTGAATAACCCGCTGGGCGGCATTATATCGTACCTTCAGATTATGAAGATGGAGCTGCCGCCAACGCATCCATTTCAGCAGGATCTACACGGCTTGACCGAAGCCTCGTTACGCATGAAAAAACACATTGAAGACCTGCTGTTTTTTTCGCGCAAAGAAGACCATCTTAAGCTTGAAAACATTGAACTGAATGAAGTCTTTGTTAAAACGCTAGATCTGCTGCAAATGCAGTTGAAAAAAGAACATCTCACGGTTTCTTACCAGCCGGGGGAAAACACTGAACACCGGGTTTCGATTCTGCATTTTAGAAATATCATTCATTTGGCTTTTCAGTTTTTACTTCATAAGCTGCGCCTGAAACGACAAATGAAAACCAACTTCAGCGGTCTAGTCGAGGTTAAAATTTCCCAAGACCAGAGCGGTTCTTACCTGATCCTGAACGCCAATTTAGGGCCCCACGACCTAAAACAGACCTCCAACGATCTGAGCCTTGTGACTCTGGAAAAAAGCCTTTTAGACCAAGGTTTTCAATTGGTTATAACCGATCCTCAGGCAGGCTGGATGCAGGTTCTGATTAAAATGCCGACAAATTAATAAATATTCGACCGTCAAATAATTATATTTTTAACCTGCAAAAGTCCTGAAAACGTCTAACTCATGCAGATTTTTTGACACCTCCGTCAAAATTTGAATTACTCTTAAAGATATCAGCACGCGCACGCGGACTAGCCATGGAAGGACAGTTCATGAAGCCAATACGGGTTCTTATTCTCGATGACGAATCAACTCTCAGGACAGCACTATTTAGATTGCTTGACCGTCGCGGTTACCAGGTCGTAACAGCTCAGAGATTAGATGAAGCCCGCTCTTTCATGTCTCCTGAAAAACCTTTTGATATTGCCATCGTCGATATGAACCTGCCTGATGGTAACGGTTTAGACCTGATGGCTGAAATCAAAGCCCAGTCACCGCAAACTCAAGTGATTGTCCTGACCGGCTTTGCCACCATTGATACGGCTGTGCAGGCGACCCAAAAAGGTGCGTTTCACTTCTTAACTAAACCATTCAATGTTGAAGAGCTGATGAGTCTTTTAGATAAAGCTTTATCGCAAAAAACTTTAGAGCTTGAAAATCGCCAGTTGCGCACTGAACTGGGCAGCCGCTATCAGTTCAATCAGATTATCGGCGAAAGCGAAGGC
>JANPAD010000558.1:0-5106 GCA_031429735.1 Bdellovibrio sp.
AGGTATTAGCCGGCCGAGATACGCCTTGCGAGTCTTGTCCAATTTTAATCGGAAAAAATTCGAACCTGGCACTTAAGCCAGATCAGATTTTTAAAACCTATTACTCTCAGTTTCGTTTTGAAAACAAAAACTATTATTTCGTAATCTATGAAGATCTAACTAAAATCCGATCGTTGCACACACAAATTATCCAGACTGAAAAAATGTCGACGCTCGGCCGCCTAGGTAATCACTTGGCCCACGAGATGAACAACCCGCTGACGGGTATAAAATCCTACATTCAAATGATTTTGCAGGATCGCCCGGCACTGGAGTCTTTGCCCTCAACCGCCGCAACCGATTTAAATGAAATTTTGAAAGCGGCTGTTCGCTGTCAGAAAATTATTAAAAACTTTATCGATTTCAGTCAAAAGAAAGAACCGGTTTTAGAGCCCGCGCTATTCAGTGAAGTTTTACAGAACACTTTAGTTCTGCTGAAGTCCGCTTTACGCACGCACCGCCTTTTTATTGATTTAAAAGACCAGCAGATTCTGGCCAACAGTCATGACTTGCAGCAGGTGCTTTTCAATATGATTAAAAATGCCTGTCAGGCTATGAAGGCCACCGGCTCAATAAAGATTTACCAGGAAGTCGTAGGCCGTAAAATTCATTATCATATCGAAGACAGCGGGCCGGGTTTTGATGAAACAGTTTTAAAAAACATGTTTCAACCGTTCACCACCACCAAGGCTGAAGGTGAGGGCACGGGTTTGGGACTGTATCTTTCTAAAAAGCTGATTAACAACATGCAAGCTGATCTGCAAGTCAGCTCAACCAGCCACGGAGCAAAAGTGACTCTCATTTTTGATATGTTATGAAGTTTTTAGTTGTTGATGACGAGCCTTTAATCCGCCGAGCCTTGGTTCGCGCCTTTATGTCGATCGGACATGAATGCGACCAAGCTGAAAACGGCAAGATTGCTCTTGATCTAATTGCCAAAAATAATTACCGGGCAATTTTACTGGATGTGATTATGCCAGAGAAAAACGGTTATGAAGTTTTGCTTGAAATGAAAAAGAAAACACCGGTTTTTATTATTTCAGCCTTCACCGGTGATGACACCAACATCGGTTACATCCAAAACGATCCGCGGGTGATCGAGTATATTAACAAACCTTTTGATGATATTATTGTGATTGCCCAGAACGTTGCCGCGAGGACTGCATGAGAATTATAGCCGGACGATTTAAAGGCCGCGTTTTAACCCCTTTTCAGGCCGATCATATTAGACCTACGACAGATCGCGTGAAAGAAAGTCTTTTCAACAAATGGATGTCTTATACCGATGACGCCGTCGTTTTAGATTTATTCGCCGGCACGGGTAGCTTGGGGATTGAGTCCCTTTCGCGCGGCGCCCGCCACGTCGACTTTGTCGAAATGAATGTGAAGTCGATTCAAATTCTGCAAAAAAATATCGATCTTTTGAAGCTGTCTCCCAGTGAATATAAAATCCATAAACAGGATGTGCTAGTTCACCTTAAAAAGTACACAGGCAAGCCTTACAGTCTTATCCTGGTGGACCCTCCTTTTACTGAGAAAATGGCGCACGATGTAATGTTAGCCCTCGATGCCAGTCGTTGTTTTGATGAAAACACACTGATTGCGATTGAGTCGCAGAAAAAAGAGCGCATAGACGAGGCTTATACCCATCTGTACCGCTATGACTTCAACGATTACGGCGACAAAGTGCTTTCTTTCTTTGCCAAAAAAGCACAAAATGATGAAGCTTAATCACTGAGGTTTTCATGTCTAAAATTGCTGTTTATCCCGGTAGCTTTGATCCGATTACAACGGGTCATCTTGATATTATCGAACGCATTTCGCATATCTTTGATCATGTGATCGTCCTTGTGGCCGACTCAAATGAAAAAAAATATATGTTCACAGCTGATGAACGCGCGCAGTTTCTGAAAAAAGCCGTAGACGGCAACACAAAAATTGAAGTCGATATTTTTAAAGGCTTAACGGTTGAGTACATGCGTAAGCGCAAAGCTCATGTCATCGTACGCGGACTTCGTGCTGTGGCTGACTTCGAGTATGAAGGTACGTTAGCGAGTATGAATCATCGCTTAGCGCCTGAAGTTGAAACTTTTATGGTTTTCTCACGACCTGAGTATTATTTTATTTCTTCTCGTGGTGTAAAAGAATTAGCTCGCAATGCCGGCGACCTTAAAGGCCTCGTACCTGATTTTGTCGGAACTGAATTAGTTAAAAAATTTAAAGTTTAATGAAAAGGATCTGTCTATGTTGTCAAAAAGAGCGCAAAACTTAAAACCGTCACCTACCTTATTTTTAGTAGCGAAAGCTAAAGAGCTGCAGACTCAAGGCCACGACGTCATTTCATTGACCGTCGGCGAACCGGACTGGCCGACATATCCTGCAGCCGCAGAAGCGGGTATTGAAGCCATACGTAAAGGCATCACAAAGTACACAGCAGCGAGTGGCACGATTGAACTACGTAAAGCCATTGTGGCGGCCACTCAGCGAGATATCGGCCAAACCTACACCATTAACGAAGTGGCTGTGACCAGCGGTGCTAAATACGCCATATTTGCGGCGTTACAGGTTTTGTGTGACACAAATGATGAAGTGATTATTCACTCGCCGTACTGGGTAAGCTATCCGGTCATGGTTGAATTAGCTGGCGGTACGCCGGTTTTAGTTACGTGCAGTGAAGAAACAAATTTTAAAATTACACCTGAACTTTTGCAGAAACATATTACCCCAAACACGAAAGCTTTCCTATTTTGTTCGCCTTCGAATCCGACGGGTTTTATCTATACGATAGAAGAATTGAAAGCTTTGGCTGATGTATTGAAGCAGCATCCGCGCGTTGTGGTCATTACCGATGATATGTACAACCGTTTAATGTTCGATGGGTCGCATTGCGCGCCTCACATTCTGCAAGTCGCACCTGAATTAAAAGACCGTACTGTGGTGATAAATGGCGGATCAAAAGCTTACTCGATGACAGGCTGGCGTATTGGCTGGGCCATGGGTCCGCAAAAAGTCATTCAATCTTTGGGTGATTTTGCTTCGCAATCAACCGGGGCTCCGTCAAGTATTTCACAATTTGCGGCTGTACAGGCCATTACAAATTGCGAACCGAACATTACCGAAACTTGTCACACCTTGATAAAACGGATGGATTTGGCTTTGGATCAGTTTCGCCGATTACCTGAGTTTAAGGTTTATAAGCCGGACGGCGCTTTTTACTTCTGGGTTGATGTGCGCGGGGCTTTGGGTCGCAGCTTTGAAGGTCAGAAAGTTTCGACTTCAAAAGAGTTCTGCCAATTACTGCTCGAAAAGTATTTTGTTGCGACGGTGCCTGGTGAAGAATTTGGTAATCCGGGCTTTATGCGCTTAAGCTTCGCGATCGGTTCAGAACGTATGAATGAAGCGATCGAGCGTATGTACCAATTGATTCATAGAATGAAAGCTCTTTAGCTCTTATCGATTCTGTGAAGTGTAGGCGTGTCCGGCGAAAGGCACGCCACCTTCAACATCTTTGAAAGAAATGGGAAGAGCTAAGCCGCTTTTACTCACTACATAAAAATGAACGTGCGGAAAGATCGTTTGACCGACCATGCCGCTTAAGGCAATCGTTTGGCCTTGGCGAACAGATTCTCCTAGTTTAGCCCGTGCACCACCTGTTTGAATGTGGGCGTAGGTCGCACGCGATCCGTCGACGTGTTCAATTGAAACAAAATTTGATAGAAACCCGATACCATCTGCGCTATCTAAGATTTCGACAACTGTTCCATCGCGCGCGGCTAAAATTTCGGTTCCGTTCGACATGACGAAGTCCCAAGCGCAGGTATGTTCGGCACGGTGGCTTGTAAAGCTACGATTGCCTTGCGCCACAAAACGGGTCACACCGGCTTTCCAAGGCAGCTTATAGGGTGAATCTTGGGCGGGTGGATAATCCTGAAGATTTAGCGGGCCGGTAAAAAATAGAATAAAAACTAAGTACGGAATAAACCATAACGCTAAAAAAACTCGAAAGTAAGAGCGGTGCTGTATCCAGAAATTAAAGAGAAAAATACGAATGGATAAAACCGTCAGGACGATAAAAACCGAAGTAAAAAATACGGCGGCCAGCAGGTGGTACACTGCAGGCTGCTATTTTACGATTTTTCTAAATTCAAATGGGCGAACGATTTTACCGGACTCGGTACGTGTTTCAGCGGCTGCAGAGGCTGCTGCCGCAGCTTTTCGTTCCTCAATAAAAGTCTGAGGAATTTGAGTTGAGTTTTGCCCCAATGAATCGGTGAACTGTTGTTTGATGTGTTCCATTGAAGTCATATCCGGCTCAGTGCGATCGAAAGCCGTTGATGACACAGTTTGAGTCATGCGCTGTTGATTTTGAATGGACTGGGCAAACTCAGAAACCTCGTGCGTGCGGTCTTCAGGAGCATCGGCAGATGGTGCGGCCGCTTGAACCCAAGCCGGTAAACTTTCTTCTGAGAACTGTAGGTTTTCGCGGTTCATTTTCGCGATCATTTCAATTTCGGCAGGTGAAAGATCAATTTTCTGTGCGATCTGCTCAACGGTGAACCCTTGATTGGCCAGTTTTGCAACCTGAACGTATTTACTGGTTTTTTGCCGCTCAATCATTTCAGCTTGCGGCACTTGTTCGTAGAAAATTTTAGATACATCAAGAGCTTTCGATAAAGCCGCTTCAATTTGTTCAATTTTAGAATCGGATTGGTGAATCTGACCCTGTACCTGTTGTGATTTTTGATCAATGAGGTGAACCCAGCGGCGCACCTGTTCGTCTGTTTTGTCAGAAAGGTCCTGAAGAATCGAGATTTTATTTTGTAAAAGTTGCAGCCCTCGGGTGAGGCGTTGATCGTCGACCTGTGCGCGCCGGCGGCCGAGTTGATTAAAAGCTGTGTACGCAATCAGAAGCACGTTTAATAAAGCCAGAGTGAGTAACCAATAGTTCACGACGATATCCTCCGAGAGCTCTTATGTTAGCGCGATTGCGCGCGGGTTTAAAGGCACGTGACCAATTCTATCAAATAACCAGACCTTTCGAAGAACCAGACTAAAGGCCTCTAGGCG
>JANPAD010000559.1:0-10544 GCA_031429735.1 Bdellovibrio sp.
ACGCCCTGGGCGGCGAGTTCGGGGTCGCTCTGCGAGTCAAACAAAGCAATACGGAAGTTTGAATCGGGTTTGTTCAACCCCAGCCCTAAACGTATGGCATTTAAAGCGTGCTGACCAATACTGGCATTGCGACCGGTGAGCGGCAGAATTGCGCCAATCACATTTGAGTCAGCACCGGCGGTCGTGACCGGATTTTGAAGGGAGGAAAGCAAAACAGCGGCTTGAGTAGAGCTCACGTTTTGAGGATACAGAGTTGTCAGCGCACGGTAGTATTCGGCGGCTCGGTCAGGCTCTTTGTTTTTTTGATAAAGCTTTCCGACTTTGAGAAGAATCTGCGGCTTGAATTGAATTAAAGCTGGGTCGGCAGCGGCGGCCTCAAGCTCATTGAGATTTAATTTGTTTTCAATCAAATCATTTGCCTGGCTTAGATTGTTCAGGCTGTTCAATAGCGCTTCAGGTGTTTGCACCTTCGGCACGATTTTCAGTTCTTTAATAGGTTGGGCGGCAAGCGGGGGGCTCATTTTAGGAGGAGTGGTGACGACAGAATTTTTAGGAGGTGTTTTAGTTTCTACACGCGGATTTTTAACCGGCGCTGGGCGCTGCACAGTCGGCGTTACGCGTTGGCTTGAACAACCGCTTAGAATAAAAAAACCTGCGGCAAGTCCGAAAAAAATAATTTGATGGCGTCGAAATTTCATTACTTACGGTTCCTTAACAGGCTTTGCATTTTTTCGCTGAAACTTTTGACCAGCGGAGTTTCATCTTTGTAGCGTTGCAGCTCTTCAAGAAGTTCTTTTTGTCTCGAATTTGTTTTGAGAGGAGTGTCGACGATGACCCGCACAAGCATGTCACCTGATCCAGTCGCCCCGATGCGCGGAAACCCTTTTGATTTCAAGCGGAAGTTTTGGCCCGAGTGTGTCCCGGCCGGAATTTTAATTTCAGCCTTGCCGAACAACGTTGGAATTTCCATCGACGTGCCCAGAATGGCATCCGTGTAGGTAATAGGTAAATCAAGAATGACATCGTTGTCTTCGCGGCGGAACAAAAGATGTTCTTGTAAATCAATGACAACATACAAATCCCCCGCCGGTCCGCTTGAGGGACGGTCGCCTTCGCCCGCCAATTTCAGACGCTGGCCTTCCTTTACGCCGGCAGGAACAGTGACTGCCAAGCGTGTGTTATCTTCTTTAGAGCCCAATTGGCGCATAAAGCTGATTGTTTTTTCGCAGCCGACAGCCGCTTCTTCGAAAGTAATGGCTAAAGAGTACTTAAGGTCACTGCCTTTTTGGGCCTGATTACGGTAAGCGTTGGCACCCGCACGTGGTCCGGCGCGACCTCCGGATTGATTAAAAATATCACCAAAGACATCGCCGAAAATATCCTGAAACGGATCGGCGCCGGCACCGCCGCCACCAAAACCGCCGCGGTTTTGGTGGCCCGAAAAACCACCGGCACCGAACCCCCCCGCACCGCCGAAGGGATTTCCGCCGGCACCCGCATGACCGAACTGGTCATAGGTTTTACGTTTGTCATCATCACTTAAAGTTTCATAAGCTTCGCTGATTTCTTTAAATTTATCTTCGGCTTTTTTATTGTTCGGATTTTTATCAGGATGATATTGCATCGCGAGCTTACGATAAGCTTTCTTAATTTCATCAGCAGTAGATGAGCGTGAAACGCCTAATGTTTGGTAGAAATCTCGCTTTGACACTTGGTAAAAGGTCTCCTGTTGTTTTCGGTCTTAATTTTGGTCGGAATTAGGGTCTGTCGCGACAACGACTTGCCCCATACGGATAATCTTATCATGTAACTTGTAGGGTTTTTTAAATACACGCGCGACATGACCTGGTGGCACCGCTTTTGTCGGTTCAGAACTGATGGCTTCGTGATGAGCCGGATTGAAAACTTGGCCCTCGCTCGGCACTTCGGTTACACCGTGCTTACTCAGAACTTCTTTTAGTTCTTTAGCAGTCATTTCAATGCCGACCTTGTATGTTTGTAAAGTTTCAGTCGTCAGTTTGGTTTGTAAAGCGCGTTCAAAATTATCAACAACTTCTAAAATGTCGCGTGAAACGCGCTCAGCACCGAATTTCAGTAAATCAGAGCGTTCTTTAATGGCGTGTCGCTTGTAATTTTCGAACTCGGCTTTTAAATAAAGAAAATCGTTTTTCCATTTTGCGACTTCTTCTTGAGCTAACTCAAGTTCAGTTTTTTCAACCGCAGGCGCGGCTTCGGCCCCGCTTTTGTTGTTATCGGCATCAGACATAAAATATCACCTCAGTATCGTTCTTATACAATGAAGTCTGAATGAAAAAAGTCAATGCGCTAAGGCTAAAAAATCAGTCAATTTCGCCTTCTAAAAATGCGAATTTTTCATAGAGCTGGTTGCTTATCAAGCGACCATTTGAAGTGAGCTTGAGATATTCTCCGTCAAGGGCCATGAAATCGCGTTTAAGCGGGTCTGCAGCAAGGCCCAGAATGAGGTCTTTGGTCTGGCTTCCGAACTTTTGCACCAGTTTTTCCACAGAAAGTCCTTCATTCAAGCGCAGCGACGTATAACAGAAATCCGTCAATGACTGCGACTTAGTCAGATTTTCGATCTGTTTTGCATGATAAGCTTCAAGGCCCCCGCTCAGAGATGTGTCATTTTGCATTTGGGTGCAATAAAGATCAAACGAGTTGATGTTCCAAAAACGTGAACCCCAAGCTGTAGATTTAGAATAAGAATGAGCACTTAAACCCAAACCCCAATATTCCTGATCCGTCCAATACAAAAGATTATGCTGAGATTCAAATCCACTTCTTGCGTAATTTGAAAGTTCATACTGATGAAAGCCCTGAGCGGTCAGCTCGCGGTCGATCGCGTCGAACATTTCGATTTGTTCGTCGTCGAGCGGGCGGTTTTTTGAAAGAGGATGTCCTTCAGGAACAGTCAGACAATAAGGTGAGATGTGTTTTGATCCGAGCTGGACAGCAATTGACACATCGTTTTTAAGCTCTTCAACGGTTTGCGTCGGTAATGCGAACAGCAGATCGAATGAATAATTCAGTTTGTAGCGGTTTAAAAGCTCTAAAGTCTGCAGAGTTTGTTTAGAGTTATGCTCGCGGTGCACCATTTTAAGTAAGCGATCCGAGAAGCTTTGCGCACCTACGCTAAACCGATTGATGCCGGCTTTTAAATAAGTTTCAAGTTTGCGTTCATCGACTGTGGCCGGATTGATTTCAATGGTGATTTCAGTCTGTGGTCCAGTTATGTATCCGAACTTGTTGAGCTCTTGAATCAGCTCTACAATGAGATTGTCCGGAATGAGGCTAGGCGTCCCGCCACCGAAGTAAAGTGTATCCAGCATCCGTGGTTCAAAAAAACCACTCTTGTTTGCGATCTCTTTTTTAACATGTTCGATGTAATATTCGGGCGGTTTAATTTCGGTTTGAACGAACGTCGCAAAGTCACAATAAGTGCATCTTTGCAAACAGTACGGAATATGAATATAAACTCCAAAACGCGTAGACATAAGGATCTTATAAATGAAGCAAACAAAATTTCAACTTAAAAACAAACTCAATGTATTACTTATCGAAAGTAAAAAATCTCCGGTCATCAGCGTGCAGATGTGGGTTAAAACCGGCAGCGCCGACGAAAAAAAGAAAGAAGAAGGCATCAGCCATTTTATCGAACATTTGGTCTTTAAGGGCACAGAGCAGTTCGGGGTGGGTGAAATTGCCAATGTTGTCGAGGCCTCGGGCGGAGAGTTAAACGCCTACACGTCCTTTGACCAGACCGTATTTTATGTGACGATTTCGAAAAGTTTTTCTGACGTAGCTTTGAACGTGGTCAGCCAAATGATGGGCTATCCTACATTCGTACCAGAAGAAGTGCACAGCGAGCGCGAAGTTGTCTGCGAAGAAATTAAAATGGGACAGGATTCTCCGGGTCGCAGATCGTCTCAGATGATGTTTTCTTCTGTTTTTAAAAAGCATGCATATGGTATTCCGGTTATTGGTTACGAAAAAAATGTGCGTTCATGGTCTGTTAAAAAAATTCGCGAGTACTACCAATCACGCTACGTTCCCACGAACATGTTCTTAGTTGTCTCAGGTGATTTTGAAACGGCTGAAATGAAGCAAAAAGTAGTACAGTATTTTGCAGGATTTAAAAACTACAAACTAAGAAAAGTAAAACGCGTAAAAGAGCCGGCGCAGAAAAAATTCAGATTTCAATCGCAAAAATATAAAATGCAAGACCGTCATCTGTATTTCGGCTTCAGAGCGCCGTCAATTAAACATAAGGATGTGCCCGCGCTCGACGTTCTGACAATGATTTTAGGTCAAGGCGATAGTTCGCGCTTGGTCAAAAAATTGCGTTTAGAAAATTCGATCGCCAATTCCGTATCAGCGTTCAACTATAATCCGACGGATGAAGGATTACTTGCGTTGTCTGCGCACTACCAGGATAACCACTTCGAAACTATTGCTAAAGAGTGCTTTAAGCAAATTCATTTGATTCAGACCACTGACGTCGGCTGGGATGAAATCAAGCGTGCCCGCGTTGGGATTTCAGCCGAACAGTTTTACTCGGTAGAAACCGTTGACGGACTTGCAAACAAAGCGGGCTCGCAAGAATTCTACTTCAAAGACCAAAAGGCGCAGGATAAGTATCTCAAACAGATCGACAAAGTAACGCCTGAAGACATTAAGCGAGTCGCAAAGAAATACTTTAAGCTTGAATATATGAGCGCTTCAATGATGGCCGACCAGCCCGAATCGGTAAGCAATAAAATGCTGGCGACTATTCCAACATTATGGAAAAAAGAAATGAGTGAAAAAATCACTCCGGTTAAAAAAGCCAAAAAACCCGCGATACCACGTTTAACGATGGGTAAAGTTAAAAAATCAAACGACATGCTGATCGAAGAAATTAAACTTGAGTCCGGCATAAAAGTTTTGTTCAGTCCACAGCGCGACACGCCTACCGTTTCTTCTAAATTTGTTTTCAGGGGTGGAGCGCGCTATGAACAACCCGAAACAATGGGTTTGTCTGAAATGGCTTCCCGCTTGTGGGTTTCATCAACGAATGAACGCAGCGAACAGCAAATGATGCAGGAAATTGAAGAAAATGCGATCGGACTTAACAGCTTTTCCGGCAAGAACACTTCCGGATTTTCACTTGACTACTTGGCCGGCTTCGAAGACAAAGCTTTGGATCTCGCCTTGGACGCTATGCTGAACGTTGATTTTAAAGCAGATGCCATTGAGCGCGAAAAACACGTACTACGACAAGCCATAAAGTCACGTGAAGACCACCCATCAAGTCTTTGCATGCGTCAGTTTTTACGCTCAATGTTCGGTGCACATCCTTTGTCGTTTGAGGCAACAGGAACGATGGAGTCGCTGGATAAAATGCAAAAATCTGATTTACAAGCCCACATTAAAAACGTTCTTGATCCGCACAAACTGGTTATTTCGGTAGTAGGCGACTACAATCAAAAGAGCTGGATGAAGGCGATCGAGCAGCTTGAAAAAAGTATTCTAAAAAATAAGGCGACCCAGCCGCTTCATCAATTGAATCATTTGAAAGAATCACATCGCGAGTTCTTGAAAATGGATAAAGAACAGTCTCACGTGATGCTGGGCTGGCGCGGCTTAACGCTGAACAATCCGGACCGCTTCACCTTAGAGGTCATTGAAGCCGTTTTAGCCGGGCAGGGTGGGCGATTGTTTTTTGAATTACGTGATAAAAATTCTTTGGCTTACTCGGTTTCGCCTTTGAAAATGGAATCCCTTGAAACAGGATATTTCGGCGGTTACATTGCGTGTTCACCTGAAAAAGTCGACAAAGCCATTGAAATGTTTCAAGTTGAATTTAAAAAACTGCAAACAGATTTAATATCACCGGAAGAACTTGATCGCGCCCAACGCTATTTGATCGGCCAGCACGACATCGGCCTTCAGAAAAAATCAGCACTTTGCAATTTACTGGCTTTCGATGTGACTTACGGCAATAGCTACGATGTGAGTTTGAATATTGCTGAAGAATATAAAAAAGTGACGGTTGAAAAAGTTAAAAAATTAGCCGCAGATTTATTTTCGGGACCGAATGTGATTAGTGTTGTGGGCCAAGATTCACAAATGAAAAAAGCAGTTTAAGCGGATTTTTTTAAAACTGAATTCGGTGCAAAAAACGAGGTGGGCAGCATTGGGCGGTCTCGGTTAATTTTCGCTAAAGCCTGCGGCACGTAGCCTGTTGAAATCAAAAGCCCTGTTTTGTCGCGCTCAAAAACGACTGAACGACTAATCACGTCTTGCTCCATGCCGGTCAATTCTGTAATTTCGACTATTTCGCGCTTACCGTCGCTGCGTCTTCGTCTAATCTGCACAATTAAATCAATGGCCTTCGACATTTGATACCGAAGCTGTTTCATCGGAAGCTCAACTCCGCAAAACTGAACCAAAGATTCAATTCGCGAAAGACAGTCGACTGTTGAGTTGCTGTGAAGAGTGGTCATTGATCCCTCATGACCGCTATTCATGGCTTGAAGCATTTCGAAGGTTTCGTCTTTTCGGCATTCGCCGACAATAATGCGATCCGGTCGCATTCGCAGCGAGTTCACTAGACAATCACGCGTACTGATCTTGTGTTTCTCGTCTTGAACGGCCTGTAATGAAATCCAGTTCGGGTGTTCAATTTTAAGTTCAGGTACATCTTCAATACTGACAATTCTTTCGTCGTAAGAAATCAGCGAAGCCAAAGAACCTAAAAATGAGGTCTTACCGCTGCCTGTACCGCCTGAAATGACAATAGTCAGACGTGATTGGACTGCCGCTCGGATGAAGGCAGCAGCTTTATCGGATAAAAAATCCGATTTAACCAAGTCCTCCATTGAAAAACCCTTTTTAGCAAATTTTCGGATCGTCAGTGTGGGGCCGCGCGAGGCCATGGGTGGCAAGGTAACGTTGTAACGATAACCGTTTTTCATAACTCCGTCGAAACGTAACCCTGATTTCAGATTCTTTTGATCATCGGAAAGAATAGCAAAAATCATTTCTTCAAATTGCCGAGGATCAACGAATTTAGCAGATGTTTCGACCAGCAAACCTTTGTGTTCGACATAGACTTTATTCCACGCATTGACCATCACCTCGGTGACGTCTTCTGATTCGATCAAAGTTTTAATGGGTCCGAAATCTAAGGCCATAGGGTCTCTTCGGCTGTTTGAGATGCCAAATCCAGTACCGGCGCGCTGGCCCTAGGTCGAAAAGTGACTTTCGTCTAATTGATTCTTAAGCAACCGCATGAAAATACCGATAAAATAAGTATTAGGGCCAGAGGTGTCTCAAAATGAAATCTTTTGTATTTCTTACTCCTGAGCAACATTTTTCAGAAGCAGTAAAAGAGGCCTGCACCCAGCGGCAAATAAAAACACAGCCGGATGTAGAAATTTATCTAGTTCAGCTTCTTCAACACTATCTTGATTCAAAAAACTTCCATCGCCCCCTTCTTGATGACTCGAGCGAAAAGCCATTAGATACTTTTGCTGAAATGTACTTGAAAGCCATGACCCTTGAAAATTCTAAGAAAAAAGAACTTATGCGAATTGTAGCAGACCGTGCGCTTTATATGACCGGTTTCTTCGGAGATTCGCTTCAACGAAAAATAGTCGATATTGACTACTATATCGAAATCGGCTCGGCGGCGTATTTCAACTTACATACATGGACTCGCGAAGACTCACTCGCGCATGTTTATAAGACCTTTTCTAAGCGCTTTATTGATTTTGTTGAGGTTCTTAATTACATCAGCGAAAAGTCGATCATTCAGGCTGATCAAAATGTTTTAAGGCTTTATGACCGTTATATGCGCACCGGTTCAGAACTCGCTCGCGAGAAGCTGCAAGAACTGGGGGTTGTCACTGTGCCCAAAGAACAATTGAAAGTTTCAAAACCTTAAGTTAATTTGATTTTGAAGTAGATTGGAACCACCCGTATGAGCATGTCACATCTCATCATTCTTGGGGTTATTGCCCTGATTGTTATTCCGCCTGAAAAGTTGCCTGAAATGGCACGTCAGCTGGCAAAGTTTATTTACGATATCAAGCGCACAGCTGATTCAGTCCTGAACGAAATAAAGCAAGAAGCGCTTTTCAAGCCCGAAGACATTATTGATCAAAATATTAAAACCAAACTTCAAGAAATTCACTCAAGCTTGAGCCAAAACGTTCAAAACATTAATTCATCAATTCAGAATTCTGCGACGCCTTCGACAACAGTGACCGAATTGCCTGCTGTCAATCCGACTAAACCAACCGACGACGGAACAAACAAATCATGAGTGAAGTTGTATGAGTGATTTAAGTCAAAAAGAGACTCGGGCCGAAGGGCAAATGTCGCTGTTCGAACATTTGCACGAGTTGCGCATTCGCCTCACAAAGGCAGCCTATGGCATTTTTGTGGGTATGATTGTCTGCTGGATGTACAGTGAACAGTTTTTCAATTTTTTACGCGAACCAATAAAGCAATATCTACCATCAGGCGGACTAGTGTTTACAGCACCCATGGATAAGTTCATGGCGCATGTTAAAATTTCTTTTGTCGGCGGCATGATGCTGTCAGCACCTTTTTGGCTTTTTCAACTTTGGAGTTTTATTGCTCCGGCACTTTATAAAAAAGAAAAAAAAGTTGCACTAAGTTTTGTTGTTTTTGGCACCTTACAGTTCTTAATGGGATTAGTTTTCAGTTATTTTGTTGTGTTACCGATGGCCTTTAAGTTTTTAATGAACTTTGGCGGTTCGGTTGATACACCGATGATCACAATTGATAATTACCTCGGCTTTTTAACGCACACAGCGGTTGTTTTCGGACTTTGTTTTCAGATGCCGGTCATTATTTCATTTTTAGGACTCCTTGGGATTGTGAGTCAGAAATTTTTAAGAGAAAAGCGTCGTTACGCAGTAATTTTGATTACTGTCGTTGCGGCCATAGCGGCACCGCCAGACGCGCTGAGTATGATTCTACTGATGTTCCCTATGTGGTTTCTTTATGAACTTTCCATTTTTATTGTGGGCTATTTAGAACGTCGTCGGTCCTCGTCTGTTAATCCTTAAATTTCCTTAATAATATTGCTGACAATAGGCTTTGGTTTGTGAAAAATTACTCACAAGACACGAGGTTTATATGTTCAAGTTAGCGTTAGCATTAGTTATGTCATTTTTGTTTGTTCAAACATCTTCGGCGGCATTCGATAACACCTGTTCAAAAGTGGGCCATATCGGCGCAACTAAATTTGAAATTACATCTGTTCGCACACAGCAATTAGAAGAAAATATAGTTGTTCAGCTCGGACTAAAGCACTCGATATGTTTAAAGGAAAACGGAAATTATTCTTGGGAGTTGCGTAGCCCTTTGGCCGATTATCAACGGAACACTTACCCTGACGGTACTTATAGAATGCACTTCAAACGCGGCGAAGCCTATTTAGGTAATCCTAATTTTACAACTTATCAGGTTTTGAACTTGGAAAATTCAGCAGAGCAAACTATGACTTTTGTTTTGCCGGCCGCTGGAGCCGTTTTGCCTCATCACAAATTACATTTCTTTGAAAAAACCTACGGTCGCGTTGTTTTTTCAAATGGTGAAGTGCTTGATCCGGCTATTGATACGACTTTCAAGAAAGTAATCGATATTTCTAATTAATTACTTGTGTCTAAGTAAGCGGTCTGCTGAATATTGCCCGGCGCCTGTAAAAAACAGCAAAATAGCCGACGCAAAATATAACAAAGCCATCTCTTTTACGTTAAACGGATCGGCGCTGTGAACTACAAATGCGGCCACACCCATGGTAAATGCTAGAAAGACCGTAGCTAAGCGGGTGAAAAGTCCGGCCGCAATAAAAAGTCCGCCGACAAATTCACTTAAAGCTGCTGCCCAGGCAAAAACAACCGGTAACGGAAAGCCCATGCCGGTTACGCCTTGAATAAGCTGTTCAGACGGAGGTAACTTTCCTAGACCGTGTGAGAACGCCATCGTAGCGCCGACAAAAAAACGAAACAGCAATAGTCCGAAATCGGGCTGATTAACGAAAGATTTTAATTTGCTCATGTGAACTCCTATTTTTTGGCTTCAAACTCAATCAAGACGGCGCCACTATCGACAGACTCACCTTGTTTTGTGCGAACTTCTTTGATTTTAACGTCGGCGGCTGCGCGCATTTCATTTTCCATTTTCATGGCTTCCATAATTAAAAGAGGCTTTCCGGCTTTAACTTCATCGCCGGCTTTAACGAAAATTTCAATAATTTTGCCCGGCATGCCGGCCTTTAAAACTGTTTCATTGCCGACTCCGCCGCCTTTTTTCAAAGATTCATGCAAAAGCATCTCATCATTGAAAATTTTGATCGTGCGAAATGAATTACGAGTAAAAACGGTGTATTCGGTGTCTTGCCCGAGCACATCAATCAAGTAGGACTTACCTTCAAAAAGAAAACTGATGTACTCTTCGGCGGTTTTGAAATCGTTTTTAGTGATGTCATAATGTTTCCAGTCCTGCCC
>JANPAD010000560.1:0-6843 GCA_031429735.1 Bdellovibrio sp.
ATCAAAACCGGAAGTCTTCAGGAAACGGCGCCTCAATGAATCAGAAAAAGTTTTTCGACACCTTGATTTTTTTACGAAATAGTATTCTTTATCGCGAAGAACACTTAGCCCGAACGCACCGAACTTTTCAGTATCTGCAAATGGATGTAACGCCAACTCAGATTGAAGCCTGGTATCAAAATTTTGAAAATCGTTTTTTACCCGAATCTGAAGGCCGGATATTTAAACTGACCTTTGATGGCCCCACGGAACCGGCTGTGACGAGCCGCTCACTTGAACGCCTTAAGACCGTTGATCTGACGGTTTTACATGATTTTAGTTACACAGATGAAGACAGCCGTTTCAAGTGGCTGGACCGCTCGCACTGGGAGGCTTATCAGCAGCTTATGCCGGAAAGTAATCAAGATGTTTTGGCTGTTAAGAAAGACGGATACATTGTTGAATGTTCAAGATTTAATGTTTTCATTTTTGACAAGGCTCGGGATGAAATGTGCACTCCACCTGATGAAAGCGGCTGTCTTGATGGTGTCCTACGCCGGCACATGCTTCGCCGTGGGCTGATTTACGTTCCGGTCTTGGGCGAAAAAAAGCTGGTCGCCGCCCCGGTTCATGTTGATGATTTGAAAAATAAAATGCTATTTGTCGGAAACTCGGTGCGCGGAATTTTACCGGTTACATACTCGGATAAAACGGTTTAAAGCGCGCGCTGACCATGCCGTGTACACGCACGGCAAGATGACTACGGTCTTCATCTTCAGGGACATGAACCAACGGTAAAAACTCAATTTCAACAGTGATTTTTTCAAGCAACAGTGTACGCCACAAGATTTTAGCGAAACCTTCATCGGAATACCAACAAAGAGAATCGCGGTGTTCAAACTTAACGCGACCGCCATCAACCGAAGCAAAATTAAAAACAAAAGGGCGAATCGGCACGGCAGCTTTTCCCGCCGCAGTCATCAATGTTTTTTTGAACGGTAACACCTGTTCGCCGTTGGAGGCCACAGACTCGGCGTAAAGAACAACTTTAAAGCCTTCTTTTAATGTCTGCACGAGATCTTGCAGTTCATTCTGAATTGAAATACGGCTTTTGCGGTCAACGTACGTGCAACCACCCAGTTGGGTGATTTGCCCTAAGACCGGTGTATTTTTCATGTCAAGCGAGGTAATGAAAACACTGCTGACGACGGACTGCAAACAGACGATGTCGATAAAGCCAATGTGGTTTCCGACTAATAAAGAATTTTCCGCTTCAGGCGGTACATTAATGGGGACAACGGTCACATTAAAACTACGCATCAACAGACGGCCCACATGCGTGGTGTTATTTATAAGACGGCGACGGCGCTTAACCGAGTCTGATGTGCTGACATACAATAGAGCCGCACGGGAAAAAAAATAAATTAAGACGAGTATAAAGAAAAATAATCTCTTCGTAGCGCGCAGCCGCGGTTGTAAATCTTGAAAAGCCGTCATAGCTCTAGTCTAAGATCAAAGAGGCGGCTTTGTACAGCCGATCAAACACAGATTCCCACATTTCTCCGGTATGTCGGGGCGATTGAATAAAACAAATGGCTTCTGCTCCTCGTTCAGCACTTATCCTAAGCTGGGCATACAATTGACGAGCGGCCAAAGCCGGATCTGACGGCAGATTTAAAAATTCGACTTGTTCGATGACCTCGGCCGGCTTCACGATACGAACGCCTTCGACTTCATCGGGCAGCAGGGCTAATTTGCTATTGAGGGCGTCGAGAACATCTTGCAGCTTCATCTTGGTATTTCTACAAATAACCAGCGGAATCGACGGCATGTAGTGGTGTTTCATGTGGCCCGGTGATTCTTTTTTATCGGTGGTTTCTACCCAACTGTAGGCTAGATTTGAATTTTTCATGACCTCGTCAATTTGGCTTTGCAACAAAGCACCTTTTCGCAAGATCGAAAGCTGATACGTCATACCCGTATGAGCGACGGCGCTTTTGACTGACAAAACAGTTGATTCAATTCCGACAATGCTTGCTACATCATCAATGACGAAAACATCGTCACCAAATTCGTCGCGCACATGCTGGGCTTGGGTGGGACTGGTACGCCCGAACTTATTAGCGCTCGGTGCGGCCAGTGGAACACCGACCTGAGAAATTAATTTCTGGGCTGTCGTATGTTGCGGCCAACGAAGGCCGACTGACGTAAGTCCCGACGTGATCAGGTCAGAAATTTTTGCAGATTTAGGTAAAACCAACGTCAACGGACCGGGCCAAAATTTTTCGGCCAGCAACTGGGCGACTTGATTCCATTCGCTAACGCAGCCTTGGGCCTGCGCAATTGAAGAAACGTGCACGATAAGTGGATCAAAAAAAGGACGCTGCTTCACTGAGAATATCTTTTTAATTGCTTCGTCTGAATCAATGCGGGCCGCTAAACCGTAAACCGTTTCAGTCGGCATACCCACCACATCATTTTTTAAAATGAGTTCGGCGGCTTGTTTAATTTGATCTTCAAGACTCAACTTCATTTGCCTACCTTACCTAACTGTTAGCGCGAATCAGTTCCATCGGATTCAGTGATTTAAGCGGTCTAAGGCCGGCCATCAGGGCGGCAGCACACACCGGAATCAACACAACTAAAAGCAAAACGATGTAAGGCCAATCAAAGTAGGTTCCGACCTTAAAGAAATAGCTGATCATAAACCAAGCCATCGCAAGACCTAAAAGAACACCGAACACAATTGAAAGCGACATCAGCAACACGAATTGGTAAACCACGATCCGCACGACACTTGCGTTGGGCGCACCCAAGATTTGCAGCAAATTCATTTCTTGAAGACGCTCACGAATTTGAGTGTTCAGTAGCACGACAAAGACGAAAAGACCGACCAAGACCGCTAACCAGGCCATAAACTGAAGACCCAGCGCCATCTGATCAATATATTTCAGCGAACCTTCAATAGTTTTCGTAATGTCGATGATCGAAAGATTGTTGTATTTTTCGATCACCTTTTGTTGAAAAATTTTAACTTGAGCTTCATTGGTTTTATGAACGGAAGTTAAAAAAATCTGCGGCGCCTCGTTCAGCACGCCGTCAGGAAACAAAATAAAAAAGTTCGGCTGAAAGCTGGTCCAGCGAACGCTTCGCAGTGATGAAACCACGGCCTTCACTTCAACACCCTGCACGTCGAACGTAATCACATCACCGATTTTCATATTCACACGGCCGGCGTAATCGCTTTCAATTGAAATTTTCGGCAACTCTGCACCGGTTTTGTATTCAGGTTCGAAGCTGCCTTTGGTGATTGATTCTGACTCTTGTAATTCTTTGCGGTAAGTGAGGTTGACGCCACGGTTTCTGAAGCGGGCCTCTTCGTCTTGCTCGCGGGTCTGGATTTCGCTCGCATTAACTGAACGCTCGTAAGCTACGTCATTGATTTTCAGGATGCGCGATCGCACCAGCGGACTGAAGGTCAGCTCTTGTTGAAGAGTTTCGGCCGCCAATTCGCGAATTCCCGCGACCTGCTCGGGCTGAATATCAAACATAAACAAGCTGGGAATTTTTGAAGTGTCTTGCGGCTTAATTTCATTAATGATGGAGGTCTTCACATGCGGCAAAAGACTGAGCACCATTGTGGCCAAACTCATCGTTGTGAAAACTAAAGCAACCGAAGCCGGCTTACGGGTTAAACCCCGAACGGCATAACGGCTAAGCCATCCGAGACGACCGCTTTGTTTTTCAAGCAAAAACATCAACACCCGGCTCATGATACGGAATAAAATAACAAGGCCGACCAATGCTACTGTGAAAATGCTGGCAATCTTAAACGAATGACTTTGCCAAACCGATAAAGTCCAAAATAGAACAATTGAAATAATCAGCCACAAAGCATAGGCCCAGCTTCGGCGCGCGCCAACCTGTACATTTTGCAAAAGCAACAACGGCCGCAGATCGGTGATCTGAATAATTTGCGGAACGGCCATCAAAAGCGGTCCCAGTATGGCTATCAACGCTGTCGTCAAAGCGGCCTGCCAACCGAAAACCAGCTGCAAAGGTAAGTTAAACTCGGTGAGCAATAATTTTTGCAAACCAGGCTGAATGGTGTAAACCAGGGCATAACTCAAAGCACAAGCGGCCATCGAGATTAATAAATTCTGTAAAACGTAAATAAAAATAATTTTTGAATTATCCAGACCCAGAGTTTTATAAATGGCGATACTTTTCTTTTTGGTAAGGAATGTCCATTGCAGCAGGTAAGTCCCGCACAAGAAACACAAGCCCAAAGCCACCAACGCAACTAAGCCTAGGTAATCCGAAAAATACTTCAGCACGCGGTTTGAATCATCGGCGCTGCTTTCGGCTGTTTTAATATTGACGATCGGATCAGTGATCGTTTTTTCAAGTTGGCGTTTTATGTCATCAAGCTTTTGACCCGGCGCTATTTTATAACTCCAGAATTCATTGAAAGTGCTGCCCGGCTTAATTAATTGCGTTGCCTGCAGATACTTTTCGCTGATCAGAACACGCGGCGCAAAACCCACACCCCGGAACAACCGCGTCGGATCTTCAACGATAGTGCCCGCAAATTTAAAATGTAGGTCGCCGATTTCGACTTGATCACCGAGTTTCAGGTTTAAAGTCTCCTGCACTTCGGGGTCGACCCAAACGCGCGGTTGATCGGATGTTAGTGGATCGTTAGAAAATTTAAATTCTCCATAAAGCGGAAACTTCTCATCAAATACGCCGACGCTTGTCAGGCGAGAAAGCTCTCGGGCGCGCATCATGGCAAACAAGCCGTAGAAGCGCGACTTTTCGGTAAAGATGAACTGGCTTTCCCACTTTTGGCGTTCTTCGTCAGTGAAAGTGCGGCGGGCATTAACTGAAACATCGCCGCCCAAAACGACTTGCGCTTTTTCAGCAGATTGAGCGGTTAAACTCTGTTGAAAAATCTGCAATAGAAAAAAGCCGATGAGTCCTAAGGTCAGATTTAAAATCAAAAAGATAGACACACTTTTGAAGCGCACCAGTTCCAGCCATGAAAGTTTAATGAGTTGTTTTAAGTTCATGCGGGATTTGAATCAAAGTGACCATTTTTAAGAACAAAGATGCGGTCACACTTCTTTGCGAGTTCTAAATCGTGTGTGACCAGAACTGTGGTTGTGCGAGTTGCTCGGACTTGTTCAAAAAACAATTTCATAACGCGTTCGCCGGTTTCACTATCTAAGTTGCCGGATGGCTCATCAGCTAAAAGAAGGCTCGGTTTGGTAATGAGGCCACGGGCCAAGGCCAGACGCTGACACTCGCCACCGCTCAGTTCGGTCGGTTTGTGGCCGGCCCGGTGGGCCAAGCCCACGTTGTCCAGCGCAAGTTCAATATCAGCTTTTAAATAGGGCCGCCCTAATATTTCGAGCGGTAATTCGAGATTTTCAAAAGCCGTCAAATGCTGAATCAGATGAAATTGCTGAAACACAAAACCGATGTTCTGCGCACGAAACTTGGTCATCTGCTGCGAATTTAAATTTTTGATTGATTGATTGTTGATCAAGATATCACCATCATCAAAATGATCGAGACCCGCGACCAAGCTTAAAAAAGTTGATTTGCCGCTGCCTGAAGCCCCGACCACAGCCACAAGTTCTGACGTGTTCACCTGCATGTTCAGCTGATTCAAAATAACGAGCTTTTCCGCTCCTTGAACGTATGTTTTTTTGAGCGATATAATCTGGAGACTCATAATTTGGGTAACTCACTTTTCAGGTAACGGTAGATGTTCTCGGCCACAATGGCATGGCCTTTTTCGTTCGGATGAATTCCGTCCACTTGGTTTAATTCAGATTGACCTGCGACCTTGTCCAACAAGAACGGCGCAAGCGGAATTTTAAATTTTTTAGCTAAGCGAGAGTAAATAGCGCTGAATTTTTTTTCGTAATCTTTGCCGTAATTCGGCGGAACGTACAATTGACCTAATATTATTTTAATTTTATTTTTCTGTGCCCACTGAATCGCTTCGCCTAAGTTTTTTTCAGTCTCTTCAGGCTTAAAACCGCGAAGACCATCATTGCTACCCATTAAAATAAGAATGGCGTCAGGTTTATCTTTGGCCAGCCACTTCATACGGCCTAACGCGGAAGCGCTGGTTGAACCGCTTGATCCGGACGCTTGGATAATCCATTCGGACTTATCCGCCACGAATTTTTTTTGAATGATGGCCGGAAATGCGGCCTCTTGAGCCACCCCGTAACCTTCGGTTAATGAGTCACCTAAGATAATCAGTTTTTTTTCTTTCCCGAAGGCGGATAACTGAAAAAAAAGAATACAAAAAAGGACTGCAATAAATCGAACACTTTTCATCACGAGATCATAAGATTGAAAACATAAAATAGGTACAGAATACTCAACATAAAAAGAGCATGACACTGGCGTTTCATTTAGCAATGACAAGTTAACACCATTCTTCCGCATCTTGGGTGTTGGCACAGAGTGGCAAGTTTGAAGTATTCCGCCGCACGGATTTTTCTTAATCTAAGCAATATGTAAAAATAGATTGAAGTTGGCGCAACTATTGAAACTGAAGTATCAAATGACATATGCGAAGTTTAAAAACTCAACTTACCGAATTATTAAAGATCATCTTGAAAATGCAATTGAGTTGTCAGATCACATGCATTCAACTGAAGCTGATTTGATAACTAAACTCAGAAGTATTGACAAAAATCGTTACTATGTAGCAGGCGGTTTTAAGTCGTTAAAAGGATTTTGCATGCACTCTTTAAGGTTTGGCGAAACGCAGGCACAAAGAATTGTAACTCAAGTTCGACGCGCCGAACCAACACCCAAAATACAGAAAGACGCACGCTC
>JANPAD010000561.1:0-2171 GCA_031429735.1 Bdellovibrio sp.
CTTTTTCGTTAAAAATTCGTTTGTAGTGCTCTGAAATTGAATGATAGGGTAGCCCGGTCCAACCTTTTTCCATAGATGAAGACGTTATAGAATGAACACCGAATATACGCAAACAGGATTTGTTTTTGCTTCGACCGAAGACGGTAGTCCGACCCTTCTTCAATTGGGAGAACAGGGCGAGATGATGCATCACTCGGGTGGTGCCGCCGCTGAAACACGCTATATTTATAAATCCGTGATCGCTCATTGTTTAGCTGCGAGCCCGAAGCAGCTTAAAACCTGTGTGGTGGGGCTTGGGCTCGGTTACATCGAGATATGCTGGGCAATGGAACTTGCCTCGCAAAATCTGAACGTATCAGAAAATATTTCACTCATCTCGTACGAAATTGACCAAGGCTTAATTAAATCTTTCCAAAGTTGGGTTAATAGCAATCCTGAGAATTCACCCAATGCCCCCATATATGATCAAATCTCGAAAAGTATAGATGCAGATATTTCGATTCAGACTGTTAAAGAGGCGCTCGAGTTTAATTTCAATCGTCAATCCATCAAAGGCAACTTCGCCGCTGAATATGTAAAAGATAATTCTTTGAATCTGATCTGTTTTGATGCTTTCAGCCAGAAAACCAACCAAGAGCTTTGGACGCCTGAGTTTCTGAGCCGTTTTTTGGTGGAGAGCGCGCACGAAGACTGCGTTTTGACGACCTACGCCTGTACAGGATATTTGAAAAAAGCACTTCGTGACAATGGGTTTGAAGTCATTCAGCGGCCGGCTTTCATAGGCTACGGAGACAGTACGCTGGCACTACGCGGACGGTTTAAGTCTTTGGCTTCGTTTTACCGAACTTCTTAACGTAATCGATAACTGCGGCTTTGGTTTCATCGGCAAGCTGACCGAATTTAAGTCCGATGTAGCCATCAAGTCCTGAATAAACGACTTCGGCCTTTACTCGCAAGGGTTGAAAAAAGTGCGGACTGGTGATTTGTCCGTCGACCTCATCGCCGATTTTAAGATCAAAGTTTTCAGTAAAACCGAAACCGCCTTCACTGATGGTGATGACTCGGTAAGAAACATTTTTGGCTTTGTTGGTGTTGCCAGAGAATTGCGCTAAGATCGGAACGCGCAAAGTTGTACGCCGAGAAATACCGAATTTTTCAACCAGATCAGGAAAGGCGTAAATTTCTTTCCAATCCTTGGTTTTTGGGTCTTGAATAGAAATAGCCGACACATCTTCTTGGGTAGCTATCAACTGCATCAACTCATTTTTGGTCATCATCGGCTGGTCGACAAAGTTAAGTTGCACGCGGTAGAAAACATCTTCTGAAAAGGCTTGCGTGAAAGTTTTTTCAAATAGGTCGTTATCGGGCGTTACAGTCTTCGTCATTTCAGCCCTGGCTTCAGCTTGATTGACGCGTGTGACTTGAGTTTGTTGCCCCGGAGTCGGTGATATTTTAAACAGATCAGGTTTTGGAGCAGGATCTTTGACGACATTCGCTGAAGCCGGGCGAGCGGGAGAAGTCTGCGGTCTGGTGGTATTCGGGTTTTGGGTTGCTGCTTGCTGCGCAATTTTTTGATCAGCTTTTTGCCATTGGTGGGCGCGGATCCATTCACTTAAGCCGCGCTTCCAGACAAGAGCCTGATCAAGGTTGTCGTCGCCGATTTGCTGCAAGGTTTGCGGCAAAGTTTCTGATGTGAACGGCCCTTGAACAAGCCCGCGAAATTGAACAAACCATTTAGTCGTAGCGGTGGTGCTCATGTGTTACGTGTCTCCGTTGAAAAACTGTAAAATGGTTTCTTTTGAATTCATGGCGTCGTTGTAGCCCATATCAATGAGCTTACGGCAAAACTGCGCATCAAACAAAAGGTAACTGATAATTTCACTGGCTTCGTCCAAGGAACCAAAGGTTGAAAGCGTCATACGCAGCAAGCGCGGTAGATGATGGGCGTGGTTTCGCGCCAGTGTACCAATATCTTCTGATGGCGAAATACAGAGGGCTGGGATAGCTTTCAAATCTTTATTGACGACTTCACCGCCATGAGAGGCGTCTTCAATGAACTGGTTGATGCGTTGAATGCGTCGTACATCTTGTTCGACTGAATCGAGCAAGACGGCATTTCACAGTGTAGTAATAATGCGAATGATACTGGGCGGTTCATGGGTTGCAGGTTG
>JANPAD010000562.1:0-2684 GCA_031429735.1 Bdellovibrio sp.
CTTTTTCGTGTTTGTTGCACGACGCCCGCTTCGGCGCCGTTATCCACATTTTTGTACTCAAACACAAAAGTTTCATCGGCAATCGTTACACCGCGACCATAATCTTTTTGTGAGATACGCGAAAGCATCGGCATGAAAGAAATGTTGTCGATATAAAATTTATAAGCAATTCCGTCGCGGTTGTCGTACCAGTGATCAAACGGTCCGTTGCCCGCATTGTGAGTCATACCGATACCAAATTCGAACGGCGCACGACCGGCAATCAATGTGCCGTATTCTGTGCTGGCGTTCAAATAAAGACGACTGATCGTCAGATTGGCCGACTCTTGGTTTTGCGATGTCGTGCGAGGATCGCTACCAAGGCCTTCTCCGCCCAACAACATACCCAATTGACTGTTTTCATAACCCGGAGTCTGGCTGTTCAAAACGTTAAAGCGCGCCATGATATTAAAGCCGTCTGACGCCACAATTTTAGAATCTAGCATCAAGGCCTGCAAACCGTAGCTTTTCGGATTCGGACTCGCCGAACTGAGGCTTGTGTTATTAATATCATTAAATTCGATACGATAAGTGCCTGACCAATCAATCGAGACAGCTTCTGCGCTTTGTACCGCCAAAGTCAGAGCTGTCAAAAATACGAGTTTCATTATTAAGCGCATTTGAAATTCCTTTTTGCCTTTTAAAATAGAGACTAGATCGAGTTCTGTAAAATTCCCATGACGTCTGTTTCATGAATAATTTGCAATTCTTCAGCATTAAATTCAACTTTTGTGCCGGCATGTTCTGAAAACAAAACATGATCGCCCACTTGAACATCAAGAGGTTTTAAGTTTCCTTTTTTGTTTTTAGCTCCGTGTCCAACGGCGACGACTTCGGCTTTCAGGTAGCCTGTTGCCATCATGGAAACGGTATCGGGAATAATTAAACCGCCGGCCGTGACACGCTCACCTTGCAAAACACGCACAACTAAACGATCCAACAGTGGAGTAATCGCTTTGCTGTAATCAATAATCTTCGCTTGCAAAGGTGCAATGTTCACTTTGACAACTTTTTTAGCTGCAACTTTGGGGGCTGCTTTTTTTGTTTTTTTGGCAACAGTCTTTGCCGCTACTTTTTTAACAACAGTCTTCTTTTTAGGCGCAACTTTTTTAGCAACTGGCTTTTTAGCAACGGCTTTTTTCGAAGCGGTTTTTTGCGGTTTAGATTTCTTAGATATGACTTTAGCTTTGGTCTTAGCTGCGGTCTTAGTTTTCTTCTTTTTATTTGCCATGACGGCCTCTTTCTTCTTCGTAGTATTTTTTATAGAGAATGTCCCATTCCCGGGTACCTTCCATCACATCACGTTTAAGTGAGGCGACTTTTTCGCGGGCTTTCTTGTCGACTTCGATATCTTCTTTAACAAAGGCTATAATACCCATTTTAGCGGCTTTCAAAGCGAGATCGTCATCTTTGAAATCAACGATGTCATCACCCCAAACCTTATCCGTCACGATATGTGCCAAGTGAAGCTGGCGATCTTCAGATATAATCATAAAATTATTTTTCTTTCTTTCGCCAGTTTCTGTTTCAACATCGGAAACATTCTGTGACGTTGAAACTGCCCCTCATGTTCTCGCTCCATCTGATCCATCAAAGCGTGAACATCTTGTTCAAGGCTTTGTTCACGCATGTAGTCTGCAGTAATGGTATCAACGATCGTTTTAAGCACGATTTTTTCATCGACTTTCAACGTCATCAGATTTTGCGATTTCCATTGGTTGAAAATTTTTTCGGAAAGCCTTTGTATTTGACTTGTCGTGAGCTTCATCATTGTATGTTGTATGCCCCTTATTTTCCTCCAATTAAAGACTATTTGCGCCCGCAAGACAACCTTTCTTCGTCGATTTTCACTCTTGAAGGGGATTTTTTTAAGCAGCGTCTTTTGTGTGTTTTTATCATCAACGAGTTGGGGGTTTGATTGGCCTTTCAACACCGATGAATTTCAGAAAAAGCTTTCAAATCATGATCTCACATCATCAACCCGTTATTACGCCCGCGGCCCTACTTATCTGACCGGGCAAAAGTGGTCCGAAGACCGCTTTCAGGGCCAACTTCAAGCGCAAAACTACCGCATTCGTCAATCCGATCAGATATTGCTGGCGGGAGATGCAAAAAAACTTGGTTTTGAAGAGTGCCGCGCCCTGACGAATGCTCCCACTCTTCCAGAAGGCAGCTATTGCTGGACATGGCAAAACCATCAAAGCGAAATCTATCTCGTTGTGATTAATCCGCAATCAGCCGTCGATTCCACTTGGGCGGGCGAACCTGTCAAACCCTACTGGAAGGCCTCACTCGATCCGATTCTGGTTGCGCAGTACCGCGGACAACAGCCCATTATGCAAAACGAACTTAAAATCAGCGATTTTCCGGTCAATTGCCTAAACGCAACAATGGCCATCGAAGACGCCGAGTTTCTTGAGCACTCGGGCGTAAGCTACATGGGTATGACACGCTCATTGGTTAAAAATGTCATGAAAATGCGCTACGCCCAAGGCGGCAGCACCATCACTCAACAGGTGGTCAAAAACTATTTTCTGACTCCCGAAAAAACCCTCAAACGTAAACTGAAAGAGCTCTATCTCGCTGTTAAGCTTGAATCTGAGTGGACCAAAGATCAAATCCTCGAAACCTATCTCAACATTATC
>JANPAD010000563.1:0-9373 GCA_031429735.1 Bdellovibrio sp.
AAATGCTTTTCAGCTAAATCCTGTTCACGAATAGCCTGAGATGTAATTGATTTATCCTGCGAATAATTTTGCGAAGTGTGGCGCAGAGCAGGTTTCGGAGCCCTAATAGATGTATTTTCATTGCCGGTCGGGGGCGGCACTTTCGGAAGCGGGCTTGTCGAGCCCATCTCTTCTTGGAACTGGCGAAGAACCGCGTCTGCATCAAGTTTTAAATACTGGGCATAACTTTTAACAAAGCCACGGATAAAAGTTTTAGCAGGCAATTGCGATGAATCGCCGGACTCAAGCGCAACAATCATTTTTTGATTCAACTTCAGGGCTTGGGCAACTGCTTGAATTGAGAGACCTTGATTAGCACGTTCGGTTTTAAGAAGCTCGCCGGTAATTTTCATGGAGTGCCGTTTCTGATGAACTCAATCATCTTACGAGATTTTTCGACGTTCTTTCCCTCAGGAAAAAGCTTAATCACCTCTTCAAACCGGGCTAGCGCTGAGTCGGCCTGATGATTACGGTAAAGCGCAATAGCTGAATAATAGTGTCCTTCGTCTGAATCTGCCTGAGAACAGAAGGTGATCGCTTTATCCAGCTGTGGCAACGCTTCGTTGAGGTCGCCCGCTTCAGTTAGAGCGCGGCCAAGGTAAGTCAGCGTATTACAGTTTTCACGGTCTTTTTGTAGTGATTTTTTGAAATGCATAATCGCCTGCGGATAATTTTTTTTCTTAAACTCGAGGATACCGTAATTAGCGTAGGTTTTTTGATAAGAAGGATACGACAAATCCTCAACAGCTTCTTTGATCAAGCTTTCAGCTTTACTCAAGCGAAGCGTTTCAAGATAAAGTGAAGCTAAAGAATTTTTCGCATCGGTGAAATCGGGTTTAAGTCGAATAGCCTCAAGATAGTATTTTTCTGATAGTTCATATCGATCACGCATGAAGCAAACAAAACCTAGGTTTGCATTGACGTATGGATTTTCAGGGTCGTCTATCAGCGCACTTTGAAGTTCTTTGTAGGCCTCGGGGTAATTGCCACCTTTAATAAGTGAGGCTGCAATTTGAAGTCGGTACGCAGACGCCTCTTTATTCATGGTGCTTGAACCGCTTCGACATGCCGTTAAAGAAAAGACAGCCGTCATAAAAAACAAAACGAAAAAACGTTTCAAAATGTTCATATTTTCAGATTAAAGAGCTGCTATTAAACAGTCAATGACGATTCGGCTTTTTCGAGCCAAACCAGGGTTTCGAAGTGATCCGTTTGCGGGAACATATCAAAAACCTGCAGATATCGAATACGGTAGCCATCGCCCGATTTCATCAGAAATTTCAGGTCGCGGGCCAAGTGAACCGGGTGGCAACTAATGTAGATCAAATGCCGCGGATTCGCTCGAGAAATATTTTTTAAAACTTGCTCTGAACAGCCGGCACGTGGCGGATCCAATAAAACAAGTTCAGCTGAAAGGGAGCGGCGGTCCGTGAACGATTCACAATCAGAAGTAAAAAAGAAAAGTCTTTTTTGTAAAGACTGCTTCGAAATTTTCAAAGCGGCAAACTGAGTTAGTTTTGAATTCAGCTCCACAGCTTCAAAAAGGGCTTGTGGCAAAGCTGCAACCAGCGGGAACGTAAAGTTCCCAGCGCCGGCGTAAAGTTCGGTGACCACAGTCGGCGCTATCTTTAAAACCATGTCTTTGACGGTTTTCACGAGAGCATCGTTCACACCGCGGTTAACTTGGGCGAAAGAAAGACCTTCGCCGTCCTGACCGATCGGGTAAGATTCAAATTTTTCCTCGTGATTCAGGCGCAGTTCAAATTTTCTAACTTCTTGTGAGGGTCGCAGCTTCTTTTTTACTTCAGTAATTTGCTTCGAAATTTCTTCTTCAGCAATCAAACAAGCATCGATATCAACAATGTCATGCGAGCCGCGCTTGAAGTAGCCCAGCTGGCTTCCGATTTGTTTCAGCTGAATACGGTTTCGGTAATTAAAATTTTTATCGGACCTGACCAGTGGCTGTAGAGTATAAGTCACATCGGGTAAAAATTTCTGCATAAGTCCCGTCAAAATCTTCTCTTTTTGAGAGACCTGCATGTCTTCGGTGACGTGCTGCCAGTTGCAACCGCCGCATTTGTCATAATAAACACAAGGAGCGTGTCTTCGGGCTTCAGAAGGCTTGATAATTTCAATAATTTCGCCAAGAAAATTATTTTTTTCAGCAGCAGTAATTTTTATTTTAAGTTGGTCGCCCGGCGCTGAGCGCGGCACAAAAACGACGACTTGTTTTTGCTGAAACTCAATTCTTGCTAGGCCATCGCCGCCAACCACAAGAGTTTCAATTTCGACAATAGGGGTAGAATGCAAAAGGGACCCTAGTTCAGAGCCCCTTTTGCTTTTTTCGCTATTTGAATGAGTTAATGGTTTAAAAGCATTCACTCGCGTCTACAAACTACATGTTTACGAGTTCGTGTTTATCAAAGAAGATCGCCAATTCGCGCTCAGCAGAAGCTGCAGAGTCAGAACCGTGAACTGCATTTTCACCCATCGAATCGCCATGTTTAGCGCGGATTGTGCCGGCATCAGCTTTCTTAGGATCGGTTGCACCCATGATTTCGCGGTTTTTTAAGATCGCGCCTTCACCAACTAAGCACATCATCACAACAGGACCTGAAGTCATGAATGAAACTAATTCGCCGAAGAACGGACGAGCTGAATGTTCAGCGTAGAATAATTCACATTTTTCTTTAGAGATCATCGTCAATTTCGCAGCTGCGATTTTAAGACCTTTTGATTCGAAAGTGTGAATAATGTCACCGATTGCGTTCTTTTTAACTGCGTTCGGCTTAATGATTGAAAATGTTCTTTCTGTTCCCATGTTTTCTCCCTTTTAATGCCATAGATGTAAACTGAGGGACCTGAGAGGTCAAACCCTTATTTTTTGAGCATTAACTGGACCTTTTGCGAGTTTTAAAACTTAAACAACGTCCGATAAGTCTATATGACTTACGAGCAAAGCCTTCAAAACATTGAAAAGCTCAAATCACTCGTTTTGCCAATAAATGGGCAGACTGTTTTTTTTAATTTTAGCTCAGATACCGACTTTCAAGTTACTTTTTTTGATAACCGATTTGATGAATCTTTAGTAGAAATGTGTCGCGAATATGTGAGCGTAGATCGCCCAATTGGTGAAATATATGAAAACGAAAATGGACAAGAAACGCTTTACTATGCGGACTCAATTGTCGACTACGAATATAATTTTGTAACCGCGTCCGTTCGGTACAGCAACAGCTATCTTGGGTTTCGTTATTGTCCGATTCAATCCGCGCTAGAAATGGCGAAATTATTTCGGCAATTGAAAAATATGTGAAGTGATGTATTCAGATAAATCAAGGCATTGGGATTTTTTATTATTAAGCAACACACATATGAATTTTTCTAAGCGATTGTAAGAACTATATTCTGCTGGCACCCATATACGGTTGATATTTTGACATAAAAGAATTTTTTGCTGAGGGCATAATGCTGCATACAACATCAACTTATTTACAGCAAACGTTTCGATGACAAAAATAATTTGCGTCAATTCGTTACTTGTTTTGTTTGATAAATTTAATTTATTGATGAGTCTAAAATATTCTAATTTAATTTGGTGTGTACTTTCCATTTGAAAGTTAAGTTTCAAATGGAAAGCCAAGTTCAGATAAGACTTAACATGATTTCAGATCCGAAAAACGAATGAACTACTTCAACATCGACTGGAGAGTCGTGCCCATGTCAGCCGGCGAACGAGAAATTTTACAGCCTGCCGCTTGCAGAGCTGCGAACTTCGCTTCTGCTGTACCTTTGCCGCCGCTGATAATAGCACCCGCGTGACCCATGCGTTTACCGGCCGGAGCTGACGCCCCCGCGATAAACACTGCCACCGGTTTTTTAAATTCTTTTTTAATGTATTCAGCCGCTTCTTCTTCAGCCGTTCCGCCGATTTCACCGATCATGATCACGGCGTCTGTATCAGGGTCTGCATTGAAGAGTTTCAGCATGTCGATAAAGTTTGTGCCGTTCACCGGGTCTCCACCGATACCAACGCAAGTTGATTGGCCTAAGCCCAAAGCGGTTAACTGACCAACAGCTTCGTAAGTTAATGTGCCTGAGCGCGAAAGAACACCGATACGGCCTGCTTTGTGAATATGGCCCGGCATAATACCAATTTTGCATTGGTCAGGCGTTATAACGCCCGGGCAATTAGGGCCGATCAAGCGCGTGCGTTTGCCTTCCATGTATTTTTTAACTTTAACCATATCAAGAACCGGAATGCCTTCAGTGATACAGATCACAAGATCTAAATCTGCATCGACCGCTTCCATGATTGAGTCCGCTGCGAAAGGCGGTGGAACAAAAATCATTGAAACGTTACAGCCCGTAGCTGCTTTAGCTTCTTTAACTGTGTTGAAAACCGGAATACCGATGTGAGTTGTGCCGCCTTTACCCGGAGTTACGCCGCCCACCATTTGTGTTCCGTAGGCCTTGCATTGCTCAGAGTGAAATGAGCCTTGCGACCCAGTTAAACCCTGGCAGATAACTTTCGTATTTTTATCAATGAGAATTGCCATTTTAAAACCTCTTACTTAATGGCTGCGGTAATTTTTTTCGCAGCATCTGTTAAATCGCCCGCCGGAATGATGTTTAAACCACTCTCAGCTAAGATTTTTTTACCCAATTCAACGTTTGTACCTTCAAGTCGTACAACAAGCGGAACTTTCAGACCGACTTCTTTCGAAGCGGCAATAACACCTTCAGCGATGACATCACATTTCATGATGCCGCCAAAGATGTTAACTAAAATTCCTTTTACGTTCGGGTCTTTTAAAATGATTTTAAAAGCGTTTGTTACTTTTTCTTTATTTGCGCCGCCGCCGACATCTAAGAAGTTAGCAGGACTTGCGCCGTGAAGTTTAATGATGTCTAACGTCGCCATCGCAAGACCCGCACCGTTCACCAAGCAACCGATTGTTCCGTCTAATTTAATGAAAGCGAGGTCAAATTTAGAAGCTTCGATTTCAGTCGGGTCTTCCTCAGTTAAGTCGCGCATTTCAAGAATTGAAGGTTGGCGGTACAAGGCGTTTGAATCGAAATTCATTTTAGCATCAAGACAAAGAACGTCGCCTTCTTTTGTTACAACCAACGGATTGATTTCGGCAATTGAGCAATCGCATTTAATGAAAGCTTCGTAAAGGCTCGTCATAAATTTAACGGCTTTGTTAACAACATCAGGTTTCATGCCGATCGCGAACGCTAATTCACGAGCCTGCCAAGCACCTAATCCCGTTACCGGGTCGATGTCGACTTTTTTGATAGCGTTCGGATTGTGTTCGGCCACTTCTTCGATATCCATGCCGCCTTCAGATGAAGCCATCATGGTGACGCGTCCGGTAGCACGGTCAATTAAGCAAGCGACGTAATATTCTTTTTCAATGTTACAGCCGGCTTCAATGAAAACCTTTTGTACAAGTTTACCTTCAGGGCCTGTTTGGTGAGTCACCAAAGTCATGCCCAAAATTTTTGAGGTTAATTCACGAACTTCATCCAAAGTTTTAGCAAGCTTAACGCCACCGCCTTTACCGCGTCCACCGGCGTGAATTTGGGCTTTAACAACCCAAATATTTCCACCGATAAGTTTGGCTGCAGCAACAGCTTCTTCCGGAGAACTGACAACTTGGCCTTTAAGCGTTGCGACTCCGAATTTTCTTAAAACTTCTTTGGCCTGATACTCGTGAATATTCATGTTAAACGGCTTTCCGGTTAATTATTTAATTACTGAACTGTTTTCAAAAGAGCTACAAGAGAGCGAACCGCTTCAACCGATTTGTCGAACTCAGCTTTTTCGTCTGCGTTCATTTTGAAATCGATGATCTGTTCCATACCTGCGCCACCCAGTTTAGCTAAAACGCCGACCATCAAACCGTCTTTTACGCCGAATTCGCCATTCAGTTCAACAGCCACAGGCAAGATACGTTTTTGGTCTTTCAAAATAGCTTCAGCCATTTCAATCGCGCCACGCGAAGGAGCGTAATAAGCCGAACCGGTTTTCAAGTGACCACCGATTTCAGCGCCTGCCGATTTTGTACGAGCCACGACTGCGTTAATACGTTCCATTGGTAAAAGATCCATTAAAGGAACTGAACCAACAGCTGCGGTACGAACAACCGGCATCATCGCATCGCCATGGTTACCTAATACAACGCCAGTTACGTCTTTAACAGAAACATTCAGCTCTTCAGCGATGAAAGCGCGGAAACGAGCTGAATCTAAAGCGCCGCCCATACCGATCACGCGTTCACGCGGGAAGCCCAATTGTTGTTTAGCATAAACAGCCATCACGTCCATCGGGTTACAAACAACGATGACAACTGAGTTTGGCGCGTTGGCTTTAATACCGGCGCAAACATCTTTAACGATTTTAGCGTTGATACCGACAAGCTCATCACGGCTCATGCCCGGCTTGCGCGGCATACCCGCTGTGATAATAACAACGTCTGCATCTTTGATGTCCGCGTAGTTTGAAGTTCCTTTAATTTTAGTATCAAAGTTTTCGATCGGGCCTGATTGCGCTAAGTCCATTGATTTACCGATGGCTGTTCCTTCATTCACATCCAGCAAAACCACGTCGCCCAATTCTTTTTGAGCCGCCCAGTGAGCTGTTGTTGAACCTACGAAACCTGCGCCGATAACGGCAATTTTTTTTCTTGTGTGAGCCATAAAATCTCCTTGTCGATTTTTCTGTCAATTAAGGTGTTAAAAACTATGTTTTATTAACCTATCTGGTATAGATTTTTTGCTCTGAAAGGGCAAGTCGAGAAGACCTTTGGCAAGGTGCAACTGGCGTTTTTAAATCAACTGTTTCCGGACCGCGATTCAAAAGATTAAAGCGCCTGTTTTAAAGGCAGCCACAGAGTTTAATAAGTTGAGACTTTTTGAACCAAAAACTATAAACTTTAAAAAATGAAAATAATTGATATTAAAACCCCAGACGAGCTAAATTTGAGTTATAAAAAGCGAATTGAAGAGTATTGTGCTGAAAATATCACAAAAGTATCTGAACCTCTGAAGTATCAGAATTATATCCCGCAAAGTTTAGATATTGAAAAACATCTTTACTTTTCCGCCTCTTTTGACTCGCAAGATCGGTTAGTTTGCTTTTGTGGAATTTACAATGGGGGACGCTACAGTCCATGGGTTCATCGAATTCAAAATAGAACGTTTGTTGCCCCTGAATACCGACACAAGACATTTTCTATTAAGCCGAGATTTTACACAGTCGAACTTACAAATCATCAGCTCAATCTTTGGAAAAAACCGGAATTATTATTTATTTCAATTCAAGAATTTAAAAGAACCTTTCGTATGCTGAAATATATTACGAGTTTGATTGTGCCAACGCCAGTCCAAGAATGGGAAGTTTTGAACGGCTATGCAAAAGTAGCGCATGGTGAAAACGCTGAGTGTTACCAGAAAGTCATTTATGCCAATTACGGGCCACACCAATTAGATTTTGATCTGCCGACTATATCTGATCTCGAATATGAAAGCCGATTTATATCTAATGAACCGAGCAAAAAATGAAATATTTCTGATGCAAAATCAAAGTCTTACTCATTTGATACGGCTCGAGTTTAAGCCCTTGACTCGCTTGGTCACGCCGCTGGTAGACCCTAGTTAAAAGTGTTGTAATACCACGCATGAGCCATTCTCTTGTCACCGCCAAAATAACTCAAGATATTGAAGACAAACTGAAGCAGTTTTTGCATCTTCCGGCGAAAGACATTTCAGGCAGACAAAAAAAGTCATTGCGACAAATGTTGATTAGTTATGGATATCAAGCCGGCCTCATGGATCGGCAGGAAAAACCTGAGAATTTAAAAAAAATTAATTTATTAAATGATTTGATAGAAGATTTGCATGAAGCTTCGCTTGTTATTGATGATATTGAAGACGAATCGAACTTCAGACGCGGCGAACCCTCGCTGCATGTTAAATACGGATTGCCGACGGCTCTTAATACGGCCAATTGGATTTACTTCCGCTCCCTTGAGAAAATTATGTTTGCATCTGAATTCGATGATTTACTAAAAAATAAAATTTTGAGCTGGACCTTGTTGGTGATGAGACAAGCCCATGAAGGACAAGCTCTTGATTTGAACAACTTGATGAAGGTTGACCTACCTCAAATACCGGATGAAAATTTTTACAAATATATAACTGAACTAAAAACGGGCGCCTTGACCGGTTTAGCTGCGGGTTTGGCGTCTATGCTTAGCAATTCAGACGATGAACGGTTTTTAAAATATTTCAAAATAGGGCAAACCATCGGTGTTTTTATTCAACAGCTGAATGATATCGGAAACATTGAAAAAAGAATTTCCAACCAAAATTTTTTCGAAGATGCTAGAAATAAAAAAATTTCTTGGGTCAACTACCTGGCCCCAGTCGTTTTGCCGCCATCAACTTGGTCTGATTTAGAAAAACTTATTTTGAATTCAGTAAATCCAAATGATTTATCGATTTTTTGCCGGCAAAATAATGTATATGAGGTTCTTAGAAATCATGTTTTTAAAAAACTGGATGAATTTGCCGCTGTAAGCTCACAAGTATGTGAATGCGCAAATCCCGATTTGACCGAGGCTCAATTTAAAAAAATAGTTCAAACTTTAAAGCAACATTATGAGTAAAAAAGTAATTGTTATCGGTTCGGGTTTTGGTGGTTTGGCAACGGCAATTCGGCTTCAGGCCGGCGGGCATCAAGTGACTGTTTTTGAGCAACGCGACAAACCGGGTGGGCGCGCCTATGTCTACGAAGAAAAAAGTTTTGTTTTTGATGCTGGGCCGACAGTCATTACTGCACCTGAACTTTTGCAAGAACTGTATAGTTTGCGAGGACTCGACATGAGCCAGTTTGTAAAACTTCTGCCCATCGATCCTTTTTACGATTTACGATGGGACGACGGTTATCGTTTTCAGTATGGCCGAAATATTGAAAGCTTAGAAAAACAAATCTCTGATAAAAATATTCAAGATTGGGACGGCTATCAAAAATTTCTGGAGTTTACTAAGAAAGTTTATCAAAAGGGATATGTTGAACTGGCAGCCGCTCCGTTTTTAGATTTTTCAAGCATGATTAAGGTCGCGCCGGATCTTATACGACTTAAATCGTATAAAAGTGTTTATTCGCTCGTCGCTGATTACATTCAAGATCCGCACCTACGACAAGCCTTCAGCTTTCATACATTGCTGGTAGGCGGGAGTCCGTTTCGGACGCCGAGCATCTATACACTTATCCACTACCTTGAGCGCCAGTCTGGGGTCTATTTTGCAAAGGGTGGCACCGGAG
>JANPAD010000564.1:0-14706 GCA_031429735.1 Bdellovibrio sp.
CGTCCCATGCTCGCCTCCTGCTCGCAAAAAAATGAGTAATAGCTCCTGAAGTATCAGTTCATCATGAACATCAAACAATCAGAGTTAAGTAGACATTCCCATCAAAGCAAAAGGTTAACGGCGTTACAATCACAAAGCAGAAACACTTTTAAAATAGGGTTTATGTCCAGTTTAGGCTCTCAAACCCTTGTCTGAGGCCCCAGACCGGTGACTTTTTTCGCCCATCAAGAAAACCTAAGGACTAGATTTGATTTGGCTGTTTTGACCAAGGCGATGGGTTGTCGCTAGAATCTGGCTTTAAACTAAGAAAGACGGTTTTATGAAAAAATTAGCGATGGTGCTATGTCTGATGATAACAGTTCAAGTTTGGTCGGCTGAAAAAATGAAATTCAATTATGTGAATGAAGAGCTTACGCGTGTTATCGAAAACTACGCGAAGGCGACCGGTCAGAAATTTGTGATCGACAGCACGGTTCGCGGCAAAATTTCAATTTTAAACCAAAGCGAAATAACCACTGAAGAAGCCTTTAATCAGTTATCTGAAGCTTTAGCAGTCAATGGATTCGCTTTCATCAAACAAGGCGATTTTTACACTGTGAAAAATGCGCGCGCAGCTCAACGGGATAATGTTCCCGTTTCGGCAGAAGTTCCGGCTGCTCAGCCGCAACGAATGGCGACTTGGGTTGTAGCTTTGAAATACGGAAGTGCGGACTCAATTCAGAAAGATATTCGTTTATTGACTTCGTCTTACGGGGAAATGAGCGCAAGCCGAGAGACCAATCAACTTGTGATAACCGATTGGACTTCTAATTTACAAAGAATTTCTGAAATGCTGAAACAGATTGATAAACCGCTCGATGCAAATACAGCCAAAATCGTAGCCGCTCAGAAAAAAGAGTGGGAAGCGCGAAACCGAATGGCTCCACCAAAAAGTAAAGGCGATGTTAAACCACCGCCTCCGCCTAGTGATATGTAATTTGAAATTCTGACTTTAAGACCCCGGCGCAAAATTACGAGGCTTCCCACCAAATTGACCCGACTTAGGTGGCGGAGCATTCGGGGGCGGAAGTGGCGAAACCGTTCCCTTATCTGCATCACGGAATAAATTGAATTTACCGTCAAAGCGCAAATCAACATCGCCCGTCGGACCATTACGCTGTTTCGCGATAACGATTTTAGCCGCCCCTTGTTTTTCAGGGCTTTCTTTGTCGTAGTAGTCTTCACGGTAAAGCATCATGATAACGTCGGCATCTTGTTCGATCGAACCTGATTCACGTAAGTCTGAAAGCATTGGTTTGCGGTCAGAACGACCCTCAACACCACGATTTAACTGAGCTAAGGCAATAACCGGAACTTGAAGTTCTTTCGCGATGGCTTTCAATGATTTTGAAATTTCAGCGACCGCGCGCTCGCGCGACTCAACTTTTTGTTTCAGGTCCATCAACTGAAGGTAATCGATCATAATGCAATCAAGGCCATGTTGAGCCTTAAGTCGTCTACAACGGGCGCGGATTTCGTAAGGCGAAATACCCGAAGTTTCGTCAATAAATATAGGAGCGTCTGAGATCTTGCCACAGGCGTCGATCAGGCGAGGCCATGAGGTATCCAGGATACGGCCGGTTTTGATCTCTTCGATGGTTACACGGGCTTCGGCCGCGATCATACGCATCATCAAAGACTCTTTCGACATCTCAACTGAGAAGTAGGCCACGGTCTTTTTAGCGCGCAAAGCGATATGGGTTGCGATATTCAAAGAAAATGCGGTTTTACCCATTGAAGGACGAGCCGCGATGATCACAAGTTCGCCCGGGTTCAAGCCGGATGTCATTTTATCTAAGTCTGCAAAACCGGTCGGAATACCCGTCACATCGAGTTTACGATTAAAGAGGTCATTCATTTTATTGAACGACGCGGTCACGATTTCGCGGGGGCCAACCAGACCTGCTGTCTGACGGTCTTCGCCCACCTTGAGGATTTCGCTTTCGGCGTAGTCCACAAGCGTTTCGGCGCTTTCATAATCAGAATCGTAAGCTTTTTCTATTAGAGAAGAAGAAGTGGCAATCAGTCGACGAAGCAAAGATTTTTCGTGAACGATCTTTGCATGAGAATCAATATTGGCCGCAGATACAACTTTATCTAATAGGGTTAGTAAGTATTCAGGTCCACCGATTTGGTCGAGCTGATTTTTAGTTTGAAGTGAATTGGTCACAGTCACTAAATCGATAGGCTGTGTTTTATGATGAAGTTCAGCGATCGTTTGATAAATCAATTGATGGCCGGGCTTATAGAAATCGTTAGCAGAAATAATGTCGGCAACTTGATCGAACGCTTCGCGCTCGAGCATAAGTCCACCTAAAACTGAATACTCAGCCTCAAGATTTTGAGGTGGCAGTTTTTGGCTCATGAATTCCCCTCGGATAAACGTTTGAGACAAAAAAAAGAGGACTCTTTGTAGGAGCCCTCTTTATGTTTGAACTTAATTTATATTATTGAGTCAAAGTTGCAGTTGGTGCAACAGTTGTTTCAGTAACGAGTGCTTGAGCACCTTTTTTAGGTTTCAATTTGTAGTTGTCGATTTTCTTTTTCAAAGTGTTACGGTTGATACCTAACATTAAAGCCGTTTTAACTTGGTTGCCGTTGTAAGCTTTAAGAGCTAGCTCGATCAATGGTTTTTCAACTTGTTCTAAAACGATGTTGTAAAGGCCGTTCAGCTCAACTTGAGCTTCTTTTTGTTGTTGGAATAATACTTCCAATTTGCTTTTAACTAATTTTTCAAGACTTACTTGTTGTAAGTTAGCGACAAAAAGATTTTCTGAATTATTCAGATTCGGCGTCATGAGTCTCCCTCGTGTTTGTTTGTTCTGGTTTCGGCGATATTGTTTCAAACACCGCGTGTTGTGGGTAACCAAATATACTTATGTTGCTGCAAATGCAAGAGCACTTTTAACTTTTTTTGCAAAATTCTTTCGGCTAACCACTTTTCAGATACTTGGCCGTGAGAAGGGCTAAACAGCACTGTAAATTTTTTTAATAAATCATATTGACCACAAAATTGTTCTGACCACTCAAGATCTTTTTCAGATGAAATCACAAATTTGTATTCAGTTGCATTGAGGCGGTTTTCAGAGGAGAAATCGATGTTTTCTAACAAGAAACTATCGGCCGCTCCGCTATCAGGTGTTTTTACGTCAAGAATTATTTTAACGCGTGGGTCGACGTGTTTAATCGTTTTGGAGCCACTCGTTTCAAGCGATACTTTGTGCCCTAAGTCACAAAGAATGTTGATAAGTTTGTGGATTTCCGGCTGTAGGAGCGGCTCGCCGCCCGTAATACAAATATATTCAGCGTCATAAGATTTAACCTCTTGTAAAATTTTTTCAAGAGACCACATCTCCCCTTCATAATAGGAGTACTTCGTATCGCAGTACGTGCATCGTAGGTTGCAGCCGGTGGTGCGAATAAACACGGTGCGGTTTCCGGCATAAGTGCTTTCACCCTGTATAGAGTGAAATATCTCGTTAATCTTGATCATAGGGGGGGTCTGTATCTCATTGCCGTCCCCGTGAAGTCAAGCGACGCCTATTAGACCCTGTTTATTTAAAAACTGGACCTGACTGGACTTTAGGGATTTTGCACTATGACGAACTCCCCTTTAAATTAGATATAACGAGTCACCTCTACGCAGCAGGATGTAACAGCTCATGAAAGTATTCTTAAAGAGATTTAAAAGCGATATACGCTCTATTGGGCTTGTAAGTGTTGCATTATTCATTGCGCTCGCCCTCGTGAGTTATAACCCCAAAGACCCCTCATTTAATTCACTTGGCCAACAAGGCTTAAAAACTCTTAATTATTGTGGGCTTATCGGCAGCTTCCTGGCAGACCTTGTTTACCAGCTGATGGGACTTCCTGCGTGGCTTATGGTGGCAGGGTTGTTTCAGGCGGCCGTTCTGAGCTTTAAAGGCAAAGAAGTCGAAGTGAAGAATATTCGCGTCGTTTGGATGGGGCTTCTAATATGCAGCTTGGCCGCATTGGCCTCGATCTATTGGCCCGAAACAAAGGTATTTGAAAAACAGATTTATCCGGGCGGTCTTATCGGCGTGGGACTTGCTTCCGGCCTTGTCAAAATACTGAATAGCGTAGGCGCGCAACTACTTCTGTGGGCCATGGCGTCCATGATGGCGGTTTTCTGTTTTGAGTTCAGCATTAACGACGTCGCGATGAAACTGGCCGAAATCTCAAAAGATCTGTTTGATCGTGTACAAAATTCAAAAACAATTAAAAATTTCAAATGGCCGGAGCTCAAGTTTGATGCCGTTAAAACCGCTGTTCGGCCAAAATCCTCTGTTAACACCGAAACCCTGCTTGTCGAAAGCAAAAAAGTACTACCGCAGCCGCGGCTGAATTTGACCGTCGAAGAAGATCCTGTGGGCGATGTGAACGAGCTCGAGGTTCTGAAAACTAAATCGATTAAGAATATTATTGAAGACGAATCTGAAGAACAAGAAACCGAAGAAGCTGCATCTGACGAAAATGTTGAAGTTTCAGCTTATGAACCCCCTGCCCGTCGAAAAGTAACAATGCAGGTTAAAGCTCCACGCAAAGTTGAGAATTGGCGTATGCCGAAACTGTCGTTACTTGAAGACCCGCCGCTCACACGTATTAAAATTGACGAAAAAGAAATTCGCCGAAAAGCCGATATCACGCTCGAAAAGCTAAGACAGTTTGACGTGAACGGACAAATCGTCGCGGCTAAGACGGGCCCGATGGTCACAATGTTTGAGTTTAAACCGAACGTCGATGTGCGCGTTAATAAAGTAACAGACATGGCCGATGACCTCGCGCTGGCGCTTTCGGCTGAATCACTTCGTATCATCGCACCGATTCCGGGCCGCGATGTTATCGGAATTGAAACATCAAATTCCCAGCGCGAAACTGTCTACCTGAAAGACCTCTTGGCCGATGAGATGTTCTGGTCTGAAGACATTAAGCTTCCGATTGCCCTCGGAAAACAAACTAACGGCGAACCTAAGATTGTTGATTTAAGAAAAATGCCGCACATGTTGATTGCTGGAACAACCGGCTCCGGAAAATCTGTTTTCACGGTTGCAACAATTACCGGATTTCTATTCAGACACTCCCCTAAAACTTTACGTATGATTCTGGTCGATCCGAAACAGGTGGATCTGGCGGCTTTCGCGTCAATACCACATTTAATTATGCCGCCAATTCGCGATCCGAAAAAAGCGGTTTTTGCGCTTCGTTGGGCTGTTAAAGAGATGGAAAAACGCTACAAGTCCATGAGCAAGTTCGGTTCACGCAACATTGAACAGTTTAATGAACATGTTGAAAAGTTCACGTCTGAGCAACAAGCAGAACATGAAAAGATAAACGCTGAATACGAAAACCAAGGCATCATGAAACTCGAGCAGTATTACCACACACAGCAGCCCTATATTGTCGTCGCGGTTGAAGAGTTCGGTGATCTGATGGCTGTCGACAAACAAAACGTTGAACAAAACATCGTGCGGTTAGCACAAATGGCGCGGGCATGCGGTATGCACTTGATGCTGGCAATGCAATCGCCGCGCAAAGAAGTGGTGACGGGATTAATTAAAACGAACATTCCGGGCCGTATCAGCTTTAAAGTAGCTTCTAAAATGGATTCTCGCATTATCTTAGATGAACAGGGGGCTGAGCGCCTTCTTTCACAAGGGGATATGTTGGCTGTTATGGGTGGATCCGGTAAAGCGGTTCGCCATCATGGTCCATATTTAAAAGAAACCGAAATCAATGCGGTTGCCAAATTCTGGGCCGATCAGGGTGAACCCGAATATGATGCTATCGCAATGCGTGCGCTTGAAGGCGGACCAACTCAGGGAAGTTTTGCCGGTATGAGTGGCGATGGGGCTGAGTTCGGCGGCGGCGACTTGGGCGGCGATGAAGAGTATGACGAAAAATACGATGAAATACTATCTTGGGCTGCAGGCCAAAAAGCCATTTCAGCTTCGCTCATTCAGCGTCGTTTTAAACTGGGCTATCCGCGCGCTGCACGTTTAATTGAATTGTTCGAACGTGAAGGTGTTGTCGGGCCGGCGAACGGAAGCAAACCACGCGCCGTGCTTGTGCAAAGCCATCAGCCAGGCTGACGATGTCTTCACCGACTTTTCGATGCCTTACAAATTTTTTCGCCAAGCTTTTTTGACAGGCCTAGACCATTGTCTAGGCTCCATTTGTTGCATATTCTAAGGCGCGTTAAACCGCTTTGGCTTTGCTGGGCTAAAAGTCCTGTGGTGTGATGAGAGTCTATTTTAAAAGACTTTCACCCAAGGAGGGAACTATGTTTAAGTCATTAATCGCAGCCGCCGTATTGGCTATATCTGTAACGTCTCACGCGTACACAACTGTTGCTGAAGCTGTTTTTGTTACTCAATTGCCACACATCCAAGGCGTCATTGTAACTCAAGGTCTGAACTGGAAAGTTGGCCAAGAAAACAATTACAAATTGAGCATGGGCGGATTTCTGAACGGCACAATGAAAATGTTTGTTCGCGAAATTGGCGCAGATGGTATCTGGATGGTTCAAGATATCGATCTTTCTATCCAAAAACAAAAAGTAGAAGTTTTGATTGATCCAAACAACGGTCAAATCAAAAAAATGTTAGTGAACGGCAAAGAGCAAGAGCCACCTAAAACTGACTTCGAAATTATCGACCAAAAAGAAGACCACATTACAGTACCGGCCGGTTCTTTCGACACAATTTACATTAAAGTTAAAGACAACGCGAACAAAGGTCAGATCACTGAACAATGGGTCAACCCACGCGACATCCCATTGTCGGGAATGGCTCAATCTAAATCTGATAGCCAATTTGGAAAGGTGACAATTCAATTAACTTCGTTTAAAAACTAAGGAATGAATTGTAATTTTACGAAATTCAAAAAAGCCGCGCTAATTAACGCGGCTTTTTTATTTTTAGCAGCCCCCTCTTTTGCAAAACCCGTTGATTCAATCGACAACATCCGTAACAAAACCGGTGAATTGCTGGCTTTAAAGCAAAAAGACAAAGCCATCCAACTTATATTAAACTATTTAAAAACCGAAAGAAGCCGCGCTTACCGAAGCGAGGCCAGTGAATTGCTTTTTGATCTGGGTCAAAGCTTTATGGCGCGCGAAGCCCAGCAAGAATATGAAACTTCACTCATTGATACTCTGGACAACGAAAAAAAATCCTACAAAGCAGCAGAAGCTTGTCTTAAGCTTGAACCGCAAAACCTAGATTGCCTCATCCAACGTGCCCGGCTGAGCTACCGCTCCAACAGCTTGAAAAACTTCAACCTCCAGATTGAAGAGGTCAAAAACCTACTAACTCAGTCCACCTATGAAGGACTTTTTGTACTTTTTCTCGATCGTCAAAGTAACGATTTTAAAGAAAAACAAATATTAACGTCGCTACCGGCAACCCCCAATGAAAGAACTCTGTTTTATGTTATATTTGAGCTCGATCGCTCGTTTCAGGCTAAAAACTATTCTCGCGCTAAAGAAGTCATCAACTACGCCGAAAAAAACTATCAAGACTGGCCCGATTTGGCTTTTTATAAAAACCGTCTCAATATTGAATCGGCCGAAAACGGCGCAAAAACTTCAGATGAGCTGCTGACTTTATACACGAATAAGTGTAAAAACTTAGCTCGGTCCCTAGTTCGTAAGTACCGATATGATTTTGACCTTTGTCGTCGGAGCTAAGATGAATCGACTCAAACAAACAAGTTATTTAGTATCGGCCGCTGTTCTGGCCGCTGTTCTGGCCGCAGGAATAGGATGCGGAATTAAAGGTCCACCTCTTCCGCCGATCGAAACTGTTGAAGACAAAATAAACGCTGTCCCAGTAACGGACATGCAAGTCCCTAAGACCATTTCGAACAGCACAGACACGACGAATGCGATTCACCCAAAATGAAAATTAGTACAGATCTGATCTCAGGTGCGGGAAATACTTTTCATATACTGTACGGAATGGCTCAATACTTTTTATCTCAACCACAAGCCTCGGAATTGATGAAAGCCACTTCAAAAAAAATATGCGAAACCCAAAAAGCTGACGGTTTTATTTTTCTTGAAAAACAAGAGGGTACACCAGACCGCTACAAATGGTACTTTTACAACAATGACGGTTCCGAGGCAGAAATGTGCGGCAACGCCACTCGCTGTGTCGGATTCTATTTAAAAAACCACTTACAAAGCCCCCTTAAGAACTGGTTTCTGGCAACAGTTGCTGGTTTAATCGAAATCGAAAGTATCAGTAACGAACAGTTTAAAATCACGATGAGCCCGGCCAAAAAACTTGAGTCAACAAAAGGCTTTTACTGCGACACCGGCGTACCGCATCTTGTACAGAAATACGATAGTGAAAATATTTTCAACCAATTGACCGAAGAGTTAAAGTTAAAATCTCGCGCACTTCGATTTGATTCTGAATTTCAGCCACGCGGAACAAACGTTACATATGCGGTGTTGTTGAGCGAAAAAGATCGTCTGCGAGCTGTTTCATACGAACGCGGCGTAGAAGATTTCACAGAAGCTTGCGGTACAGGAGCCATGGCCGCGGCATTGTATAATCTGGCTGTTCGTGACTGTGCGGTGACCTTCGTTGAAATGCCTGGCGGCACACTTAAATTGGATCTATCAAACTTAAACCGGCCCATGATGACGGGGCCGGCTCAACTACTAGGGAGCTATGAAAATGACATCTCAATTTAACTTTAACGGGGTGATTTCGGCAATGCCGACACCTTTCTTGAACAAAGCAATCGATTACACTTCACTTAAAAGAATGCTCGAGTTCCAGTTGAAAAACGGAATCAATGGTTTTGTTGTCAACGGGACCACGGCTGAAAGTCCGACGTTAACTTGGTCTGAAGTTGAAAAGATTTATTCACTGACCCGTGAAATTGCCGGCCAACGCGTTCCGATTATTGTCGGAACAGGCTCTAATTCAACAGACGACACTGTCGAAAAAACAAAAAAAGCAACAGACATGGGCGCAGACGCAGCGCTTGTCGTTGTGCCCTATTACAATAAGCCACCGCAACGCGGACTTGAGGCCCACTTTAAAGCAGTTGCTGAAAGTACGAAGATGCCGATCATTCTTTACAACGTTCCCGGCCGAACAATTACAGCGATGACTGAAGAAACAATACTTTCTCTTTCGAAAGTTCAAAACGTGATCGGCATTAAAGAAGCAAGCGGTGACGTTGTTTTTGATGAAAAATTGAAAGGTCATGTACCTACTGATTTCGTTATGCTTTCAGGTGATGACCCGACCTATTTTGATTTTCTTAAGATCGGCGGCAACGGGTTAATTTCAGTTATGTCGAACCTGATCACGGCCGAGTGTGCGCGCTGGACAGAACTGGCAAAACAAAATAACTGGAGCGAAGCCGAATCTGATTTTGTAAAATATAAAAAATTTATTTCGATGATGTATGTTGAGGCTAACCCGATTCCACTTAAATGGATGATGTTTAAAAAAGGCTTATTTGCATCTCCGGAAATGCGTCTTCCGCTGATGACTTTAGATCAAAGCTACCACGCCGGTATCAGCGCCGAAATGCAACAACTCGGGATTATATAATGGGAAAGATTAAAATAGGACTATTCGGTGGCACCGGAAAAATGGGCCGCGCTGTTGAACAAATGCTTCCGCTTATGAAAACAAAAAACGAACTTATACCTTTTTTGTTCTTGGGAAAAGAAGCTTCCAATCTTTTCTCGATCAGCGCCGGTCGCCTTCAGGACATTGAACAAGATATATTAAATGATGTGGATGTTTGGATAGACTTCAGCTCACCCGAAGGATTAAGTGAACTTTTAAAGGGAACGCAGGTGCAAAAGACAGCGATCGTGTCGGGCTCAACCGGTTTCACAGAAAAAGATTTTTTGAATTTGAAAGGCGAATCAAAGTCGCGGCCGGTTTTTTGGGCTTCAAACATGAGCCCTGGTCTTTGGGCGTTCAGGCAGGCGCTTAAAGGTTTGGAAAGTATTGCCCATTTCGATTTTGGTCTTGAAGAAATTCATCATACGCAAAAAAAAGACCGCCCGAGTGGCACCGCCAAAACGCTGCATCAAGATCTTGAAAAAATAGTCGGAAAAAAGGTCGAACAGCCTAACGTGTTTCGTTTAGGCGGAGTTTTCGGTGTGCACACAGTTTTGGCCGCCTCAAGCAATGAAGTCATTTCAATGCAGCATCAGGCATTAAACAGAACCGTTTTTGCCGAGGGTGCGCTATTGGCAGCGGATTGGTTGACGCAACAAAAAAACGCACTTTATTCGATGGATGACTTATTTTCTAAACCGAGATCTACTAAATAAGCTGAATTTAAGGATTTGTTAAAGACCAAGGAGCACCCATGAAATTTTTTATCGACACTGCCGACGTGAATGAAATTAAGTTAGCCAACGAACGTGGTTGGGTTGATGGAGTCACTACGAACCCGACGCTCATTGCAAAGTCGGGGCGTTCATTTGAAGAAGTTATCAAAGAAATCTGCCAAATTACCAAAGGCCCGGTTTCGGCTGAAGTTATTTCGCTTAAGGCTGATGAAATGGTTAAAGAAGGCCAGGCTCTTGCAAAATGGGCTGACAACGTTGTGGTCAAAATTCCGATGTGCGAAGACGGAATGGTCGCTGTAAAAAAATTGACTTCTTTAGGTATTAAAACAAACGTCACACTAGTTTTTTCGGTTATGCAGGCTCTTTTAGCTGCAAAAGCTGGAGCTACAATGGTTTCTCCGTTTGTCGGCCGTCTAGATGATATATCGCAAGATGGAATGACAATGGTGGCCGAGGTGATTCAGGTTTATCGTAATTATGATTTTGCGACAGAAGTTTTGGTCGCATCAGTTAGAAGCCCGATGCACATTCAACATGCGGCCCTTATCGGCGCTGACATAGCGACAATTCCTTATAAAGTTATGCAGCAAATGACAGGTCATCCGCTGACCACTAAAGGTATTGAAATGTTTATGGCTGACTGGAACAAAGCTCAGAACAAATAATGAATTTTAGAATTGCGATTCTTTCTTTTATAGTTTTTTTTACGGGTTGTACGACTCCGGGAATTTTTCTGGAAGAGTCGAATTACTCGGTCAAACAGCACCGTGTCGCAATCACTCAGGCCCTTGGTCCAGTTCGCGAAGTCAGTCGAAATGGTCGAGTCATTTACTCGGCTTATCACGATTCAAAGTTCAAGGAGATCGATGTAACTCCAAAGACTAAAGAACGTTATTACACTAAAGTCAGCGTTTTGGGTGCCATACGGCCCTACAAAGTAGCTGTGGAGGTTTTGATTGATCGTCGCGATCCGGACACCAAGCAATTCGCCTTTGCGGAACAGGATGAGGAATTAGCCCAAAAGCGCGCCCGCACGATAAAAGAAATGCTTAACCAAAGTCGTGATGAGCTCACAACATTTGACGAAGAGAACCCATTTTAAGTATCCTATTTGAGTAGTCAGGAGAACTGTTGACGACTTATTTTGCGGCACTTACTTTGCTGGTTTCAGCCACATTATTTTTTTCTGCGAAGACAGAGCAAACTCGCGTTTTAACTATTCAAAAACCTTTAGTGATTACTCAAGAGCGTCGAACTCCGGCTTACTATGTTTACAAGCAAAGCCAAAACCTTTTGCAAAAAAAATCGAATGAGCCGATTGCACCTTCAACTTTTTTAAGTCAACAAAGCATTCAACCGCGTTTGAATGAAATTAAATTGTCCGAACTGAAGTTAACAAAATTTGAATACGCTCAAATTTACAACCGACTTGAAAGTTCAAATCGCACGGTTGCGTCTTCGCCCACAACTCAGCAAGGGTCACGCCGCTTAGCGAGCGAGGCCCTCGATCTTGAAAAAGTTGTTTTCAATGCGCCTGCCCCTCGGGCTCCTTCGGTGCTGGATTCATTCGAACAAGAGCCGGCTCTTTCTCCTGAAAAAAAATGGGCCACTCTGCGCGGCAAATTTGAATTACGCGACGGTGTCGGCATTGTTGATCACATTTCAAATATCCGCCGTGTAGAAGAAGGTCAAACCCGCGAACTTGGCCGAATTGATTTAGGCGCCGGCACTTACAGTATTGATATTGAGTCACCTAACGGTTATTTAATTGCCCAAATTAAAGATCAGAACGGAAAAATCATAGGCGAAGATCGCAAGCCAATTGTCAATCTACAAAACAAAGGTAGTTATTTTGAAGGTCCTTTTATAAGAGTCGGCCAGCCCGCATCGCTAGCTGTAAACAACGGAAGTGATGCGCCCCCGGTCTCTCCACCTACAAGACCGCCAACTGTGGCAAGTGTGAAAACAGCATCAGCCGCTACGTCAGCTAACGTCTTTAGCGCGACGGGTTCGGACGCAATGGTCGCCAATGTGTTTAATGGTCAAAAGCTGCTCGATTCAGCTCAGCAAGACGTCGCTAATGTATCAAAATTTTCCAGCACCATTGTTCGCTTGGACGACCCTTTTCATGTTTACGCGAGCCTTACAACAGTTCGCATGACAGGTGATTATTCGCAGACTCCGCAACTGACCGAAAAGTGGCTCAACGGATCGTTGTCCTATATTTCAGATACTCAAAAAACTGAGTTTCGCTCGCCGCAAGCTGCGGTTTTAATGGGTCGTGTTCTTGTTGATGGGCAGCCGGTTGCCGGTGCACAGGCGCAGATGAGCGGCCAAAGCGGATATCAAGCCGTGTATCTCGATGAATTCATGATTCCGTCTGCAAAGCTGACTGAAACTTCGACCAACGGCTATTTTATATTCGTGAACATGAATGAAGATACTTACGTAGTCATAGCTTCAAAACAAAATAAAACAATCGGCAGTCAAATATTTATAGCTGAGAACGCAAGAATTGCTTACCAAAACATTCTAACACTTTCTTCTGCGCAGACAAAAACGATTCGAAGTTTCGACGCGTTTACTTCAGAAAATGTACCGGTTGATGTGTTGACGGCGGGTTCGGATGAAATCATTCAACTGCCTGAAGCCTATGGCATGATTCGAACCTACGCCGACAGCAATGTGACAAACTATTACGTCAGAAGCCCAAGCCAAGTTTATGCTGACATTAACTACACGACTGCGGGGCAAAAAGATTACGTGCACATTCCGATGATTCAAATGGCGTGGCTAAATCAGCTGCGACTTAATAAGGGCTTAAGCGAGCAGCCTAATACAGGTGTGATCATCGGCTTTACAACGGACTTGAGCTATTCGGCCTATTTGGCGGCTGAAAAATATGATCCGAGCAATATTGCCTATTTCGACCTCTACGGACGTCCGACAGCTCAACCTGTTAGAGGTGGCGGCTTCGCTTTGTTTAATGTTCCGGTTGGAGCACACGAAGTTGTTTTACAAGATACTCAAACTGAGCAACTTCATTCGCAGGTATTTCAAGTTAGCAGCGGTCAAAATTACGTCAGCCATTTTACTGAATAGTTATTAGAGACCAGAAAGCACCAAGCTTTTAAAAAAACTTCCGCGTTCTTCAAAATTCTTAAATTCATCAAGACTGGTGCCGCCGGGGCTTAAAAGCACGACATCGCCATCAACGGATCGTTTTTGACAATAGCCGATCGCATGACCGAGCTTTTCAAAATACTCACCACTAAGGCCCGATTTTTCGCGGGCTAAAGAACCGCACTCACCAAAAAAAACCGGAACGATAATTGGGCTATCACTTAAAACCGAAAGCTCCTGCCAAGGTAAATTTTTATCTCGACCGCCCAAGAGTAAAAAAAGTTTATTGTTTTGAGTCAGCGCCTCAAGACATGCACTTGTGGCCACAAGCACGGAATCCATGGCTGTGGCTTTACTATCGTCAATGTAGGCGACATTTTCAACACTTGCCACAAACTCGAGGCGGTGCGGAAGGCCGCGGTAAGAGGCCATCGCAGCTAAGCTGGGATGGCCCCAGCCGCAGCTTAATGCCGTTTGCGCTGCCAAAGCGTAATTGTCACGGTTATGTGCACCGATCATCAGAAGCGATGGTAAAGAGTGACCCTCAGAAAAAATATCTGCGTTAGCTAATTGCGCCCGGCACTTCGCCTTTTTGATGTATTCGCGGCAATCTGTGGAAGTATTATTAAATAAACAAAGCTGTCTTGTTATTTCAGTAATTTTTAATTTTGTTAAATAGTAATCATGCAGGCTTGAGTACCGCTCAAGATGATTTGCAGATAAATAAGTAATTATCGAATGTTCCAGCGTTAGACCGACGCAGTTCTCCAGTTGATAGCTTGAAAGCTCAAGCACTACCCAGGCCGCGCGCGGTTGACCGCTCAAAAGACCAAGAGCGTAGTCGCAAAAAGGAGTTCCTAAGTTGCCGCCAATAAAACAATTTACATCAATCGTTTTTGCTCCCACGCCCAAAATAGAAGTAACTGTACTTTTGCCGACACTTCCCGTAATGCCGACGAGTTTTTCGCCTTCAATCAAGCTTGCTGCTAAAGAAATTTCAGATGTGATGTGCACGCCACGAGCTTGGGCCTGCGTGATATGAAGACTTTTAAGGGGCACGCCCGGCGAAATCACCCAAGTTGCGGCCTCACGAGCCACCAAATCATTCCAATTTGTCATTTGGGCGTCGGCCGATTTTTCTGGCACGCCCGAGGGCTACGTAGATGTTTGTAAACTGCCCTTATTGTAGA
>JANPAD010000565.1:0-4251 GCA_031429735.1 Bdellovibrio sp.
GGTTTAGCTGAAGGTGACCTTCGCCGTATTATGTTTGAAGAAACAGGTGGTATGTACCCTGAATTCATCACACGCCCAGATTTAAAAGTATGGCTGCCGCCAATCGGCAGTTCGACAGCTTATATTTTCGGTAACCCTGAGGATTTATCTAAACCTGAAGTTGAACTGACTTGCCGTGTGCACGATGAGTGTAACGGTTCAGATGTTTTCGGTTCAGACATTTGCACATGTCGTCCTTACCTGATGTTCGGTATTGAAGATGCGGCTCGCACGGCTCAAAAAGGTGGTGTGGGAATTATCATTTACTACCGTAAAGAAGGACGCGCCTTAGGCGAAGTGACCAAGTTTTTGGTTTACAATGCCCGCAAACGCCAAGAAGGCGGCGACACTGCGGCCACTTACTTTCACCGCACCGAATGCGTCGCAGGTACTGAAGATGCACGCTTTCAGGAATTTATGCCGGACTGTTTGCACTTGTTCGGTATTTCAAAAATTCACAACCTGCATTCCATGAGCAACATGAAGTACGATGCCATCGTCAAAAGCGGTATCGAAGTGGTGAACCGCGTTTCAATTCCGGATCACTTGATTCCGCAAGATGCGCAAGTTGAAATGGAAGCTAAAAAAGCGGCCGGCTATTTTTCAAAAGACCCTAAAAAATCGACTGACGAACTTAAAAAAGTAACCGGACGAGGCATTGTAGAATAATATGCATAAGCAGATCGACCTATCCGCAGCCCAAATTGATTACCTTCTGTCTCCGAAGGCCATACGTGATCGTGCCAACCGACTTTTTGAGTTAGCTCAAAAAGGACAAACACATTTTCAGTATCATCCCGAAAAACTGCAAAGCACAGTCGACTATGTTCTGACCGTGATTCAGCAAAACTACCCGGATCAGAAAATTCCGTTTCATTCGCGCTGGGGTCACTTTCGCGCTGGTGGTATAGACCGCGCCAAAACTTTTTCAGAAACACTTGCAGATCTACCGGCACTTGAACGCGCCCGCGCCCAATTAGACTTGGTCATCACATCGGTGCTGCTTGATGCAGGCGCCGGTGCCGACTGGAAGTACCTCGAAGAAAATTCAGGTAAGACTTTCACACGCTCTGAAGGCCTGGGTGTGGCCAGCTATTACATGTTCTGTTCAGGTGCCATGAGCAAAGACAAAGAGTCTCTGCAAGCGGATCAAGACGGCTTAAGTCGTATTAACGCCACTGAACTCAGAAAGCATTTTCAAGTAACCGATACTAACCCGCTGGTCGGTGTTGAAGGCCGTGTGCAACTTTTAAATGGATTAGGCGCCGCTCTTGAAAACGAGACCATCTTCAAAGACGGTCGTCCCGGAAATGTTCTGGACTATTTATTAGAAAAATGCGGACCGGTTATACCGGCGCCGCAAATTTTACGTGCGGTCTTAGATGGATTCGGCACAATTTGGCCGGGGCGCTTAAGTGCGGGCGACGTGAACTTAGGCGACGTTTGGATGCACAGCCAATTGAGCCTGCAAAATTCTTTCGATTCACTTATTCCGATTCATAAGCTTTCACAATGGATGACGTATTCATTGATCGAGCCCATTGAAGAGGCCGGTTACAAGGTAACAGAAGTTGAAGGCTTAACCGGTTTGGCTGAATACCGTAACGGTGGGCTGATGCTGGATTCAGGTCTGCTGACGTTGCGTAACCCGACATGGGGCGAACAAAACTGGGCGCCTGATTCGGATTTAATTATTGAATGGCGTGCCTTAACTATTGTGCTGCTGGATTTAATCGGCGCGGCCGTGCAAAAAGCGTTGCACAAAACTCCGCAGGAGTTTCCGTTAGCTAAGGTTTTAGAGGGCGGCACGTGGTGGGCGGGTCGCTTTATGGCGCAGAAGAAACGCGCCGGCGGAGCGCCGCCATTGAACATCGTGAGCGACGGAACTGTTTTTTAATTTTTAAAGAGGTATCTAATGACAGGTAAAATGATTGTAGTTGACCATCCGCTTTTAAAGCACAAGTTGGGCTACTTACGTGATAAAAACACAGGTTCTTCAGAGTTTCGCGAACTGATGAAAGAAATCAGCCGCATCTTGGCCCACGAAGTGATGCGCGACTGGACCGAAATGCGCGAAGTGGTGGTTGAAACACCGATTGCGCAAACGAAGGTTGAACGTATTTCTAATGCACCGGTGGTGGTTTCGGTTATGCGTGCCGGTAATGGCATGTTGGATGCCGTGCTTTCGATGATTCCGTTTGCTTCAGCCGGTTTCATCGGTATTTACCGCGATAAATTTATTAACAACACGGTTGAGTACTACTTTAAAATGCCTCAAGACATTAAAGGTAAAATGGCCATTCTGTGCGACCCGTTGGTTTCAACGGCCGACACCATGATTGCCGCCATTGACCGCCTGAAAAGTTATGAAGTGAAAAAAATCCGAATCCTCACGATTCTTTGCAGTGAATTTGCCATTCAGAAAATTCACAAGTTTCACCCGGATGTCGATATCTTCACAATCAACATCGAAAAAGAAATCAATGATCACGGCTACCTGGTGCCGGGTCTGGGCGATGCAGGAGACCGGCTTTATCAAACTAAGTAGTTCGAACACTCCATTTATATTAGGTGTGGCGGGCGGCAGTGGCTCGGGTAAAACCTATTTTTCAAAGGCCCTGGTTGATAAACTACAAATAGCTTTTGGCGCTGATATCTGTGAAATCGTTTATCAGGACAATTTCTATATTGATCAATCGCACCGCTTCGATCATGACGGCGGTTCGGTTAACTTCGACCACCCTGAAAGCATCGATTTTGATTTGCTGGCTGTGTGTCTTAAAAAAATCAAAAGCGGCGAAAAGACAGCTATTCCCACTTATGATTTTGCCACCCACAAACGACAATCTGAAAACTTGCAGGTTGCGCCACGAAAAATAATTATCGTTGACGGCATTCTTATTTTTCATCACCAAGCTGTGCGCGAAATTTTCGATGATTTGATTTTTTTTGAAACTCCCGAAGAGTTGCGCTATCAGCGCCGCCTCGAACGTGATGTCAAAGAGCGCGGGCGTACCGCCGATGGAGTGTTTCAGCAGTTTCATAAACAGGTTAAGCCCATGCACGATCTTTTTGTTGAGCCCTCAAAGCACTTTGCTTCAACTGTTGTTAAAGATGTGGGTCACTTCGAACAGGTACTTGAAAACTATTTTCACAAACTAAGTCAGATATAGGTAATAAAATGAGTCCAAGTTCTGATCTGCACCAAAATTTCATGAAGCGAGCCATCGAGCTCTCTCAAATAAACGTCAGCCAACAGACGGGTGGCCCGTTCGGCGCCGTGATTGTCAAAAACGGTCAGATTATCGGTGAAGGCGTTAACTGTGTAACAAGTCACAACGACCCCACGGCCCACGCCGAAGTCGAAGCCATTCGCCAAGCCTGTCAAAAATTAAGTCGGTTTGATCTAAGTGGTGCTACCATTTACACCAGCTGCGAACCCTGCCCCATGTGCCTGTCGGCCATCTACTGGGCCCGTATTGATAAAATCTTTTTTGCCAACGGTCGGCAAGACGCCGCCCGTATTAAATTTGACGACGACCTGATTTATCAGGAAATTCCGAAAGAGCCTTTTCAACGTAAAATTCCGGCTGAACAGATTTTAAGACAAGAAGCGCTTAAAGTTTTTGAGATGTGGGACACATCGACGACAAAAGTTCAATACTAGCCGCAAACTTTTTCAATTGGAGATTTAAAATGAATGTGAATGAACAAGAAATAGAAAAAATCTTGAATGAACAAAAAAGAATCTGCGTGATTGGTTTAAGCCCGGATATGTCTAAACCCAGCTACGGGGTACCTCACTACATGAAACAGCACGGCTACGATGTGGTCGGCGTTTATCCGCGCGGTGAAGAAACTGCCGGCATGAAGATTTACCCGAAGTTAGCCGACGTTCCGATTGAGTACCGTCAGTTTATTAATGTCTTTCGCCGTGCGGAAGCTATTCCTGAAGTGGTTGATGAAGTTTTAGAATTAGGCGGCTGCGAAGTCCTATGGCTGCAATTGGGTATCGTCAACCCGGATGCTGAAAAAAAGGCCGAAGCGGCCGGAATTAAAGTTGTTTCAGACAAGTGTTTGAAGATCGAACACGACCGTTATTTGTAATGATGAAAAAACGAATTGTGACCCTTGAACATGTTTGGGAAGTCGACGCCATCAAAAGTTTGTTGGCCGATCAAAATATCGCCTACTACGAAATTAAAAAGCCGC
>JANPAD010000566.1:0-3200 GCA_031429735.1 Bdellovibrio sp.
GTTACGGGCAGGAGTCAGCCAAGGCCGGTTTAAAAATAGGATTTAGGGATCTGAGGCTTAATCGCCTGGAGGCTGCGATTAACTTAGATAATCAAAAATCTATTCGTCTCGTTAAAGCAATAGGGATGCATAAGGAAGGAATTAAAAAACGCTACTGGTACGAAGATGAAAAATGGGTTGATCACATCATCTATGTGGCCAACCCTGAAGACATTGGTCTAAAAGGTAAAAAGCCGGTTGTTTAATAGCTTGAAGGCGTTCGTACTCACGAACGCCTTTTTAAATTTAGGCACCGATCTTTAAAATTTTGCGCGTGCGCGCTTAGTTTTAAGGATGGCGGGTTGCGCCACATCAGCTGTCACTTCTTGTATTTCACAACCTGGGCCAAAAGCTCCACCAGTCGCTTGATTGCGAACGTAGGCAATTTCCCCTTTTTTAACTAAAATATTTACTTCAGAGTTATCTGTGGCTAAGCAGCCAATCTGATGCTCGCCGGGGGCTATATCTAAAACAAAGAAGGTGCTGACGACTGACTGCCCAACTAACTTATTATCAATAGAAATAGGAACTTTTACTGCTGAAGCCACGAACGCAGATTCGCGATAGATATATATACGGCTTTTGTCTGCTAAAGAATGAAACTGCTTAGCATCTTGATCTTGCGCTAAACCATCCATCGGGACTGAAGGTGACGCGCAGGAGAAAAGAAAAATTAAATTTAGAACGCAATAAACTCTGATTTTTTTCATATGAAAAATTTAATATAGAGAAAAACGTGAGGCAACATAATTGTCGTTCCTAGGGGATGTGTCTGCGCTGCTGATGAAATCAAAAACACGGTTTTAACGCTCGTAATTACCTTGACCCTCGTTCTCAAGCTTTCTAGCCTCAATAGAGCAAGGAAGCTTCATGATAAAATCGCTCTTACTGCTCAGTTTATTTGTTTTTCAAGCCCTCTCAACACAAGCCAATGAACGGATCTTGCCGGCAAAAATTTTGCTCAAAGAAGGTTACCAAAAAGTTCAATATGCGAAGCGCTTGCCCCACACCGATACGCAAGATCCATTACCCGTAGGCACGTTAAATTGGCCGGTTACATTTTTTAGCGAAGGTCAGATGATCGGCAATTCGATGGCGCAGTATCAGCCCTTTGATAACCCAGGCTACTTTCATGGTGGTTGTGATTTGCGCGTGAAGCAGAATGAAAAAGTTTATGCGACTGTGTCGGGGCAACTTGAAGCCGGTCACTACAGCTATACAACGAATTCAGATGGATCAATGACCAAGTACTGGAAGGCTTGGCCGCAAACGGGTGATTCGACTTATTTTGAAGTGGCTGTCGTTAACGATGATGGCTACAGATTTGAATATCACCATATGGACCGTAAGCGATTACCCGCACAAATCATTTCAATTTTGAACGCCGGTGGCGGACGCGTTGAGGCGGGGACTTATCTAGGCGACGCTGTTTATTTTTCAAGTAGCTACCACCATATTCATTATAATATCGTGGCTCCTGATGGCATCAGAATTAACCCTGAGTCCGTAAGCCTCGCTTTACCCGATACGACGGCTCCGGAAATAAAGGGTGTTTATGCGCGCTCAGGCAGCGAAGTCGCTTTAACTGTTACGGAAGGGTCGGTCATTCGAACGAAACCTTCTGAGTTGGTCGTTTGGACGCGCGATCAACTGAATTTCAGTATTTACGATCAGCCGCCGGTTTATATCAAGCTGCAATTTAAAAGTGGCGAAAGTTTTGAATGGGATTTTAGAAGAACTTTAACTGATAAAACCACAGGGCTTTTCCCGAATTTGTTTTCATTTATTTTAAAAAGTCTCAGAACGACCAAAGGTACGCTGAACACCGAAGGTGGATACGGTACTGGAAGTTCGCTGATACGCTTACCGATACCGCAAAATGCTCATGGTGAATTCAGTCTTGTTTTAGAAGATTTATCAGGAAACCGCAGCGAATTTAAAGCTGAACTTGAATAGCAAGAAAACTGACCCCGCAAATTGTTGAGAGGTTCAGTTATCTAAATGATTTCATTAGGATTTATAGATTCTTTATGATGCAGCTCTTGAATGGGATCCTGAGTTAAAATAGCCCAATCCGAAATCCGAACTGAGCTAATGATAACTCTAAAAGTATAATAGCTTTAAATAGCACATAGCTCTCAATTGTATTCAAAAAAATGGATTCGAAAGTACAGACATCATATTTTATCAACAATCAAAGGGGCCAGTTTATAAGTTACTTAGGCTGAGTTGAAAGCACTTTCACGCCCGTCGAAACAAAACGTAGTGACGTTTTCGGAGCTGTGATCGCATCGATTTCTGCTTGAGGGCGTTTGGCATCTTTTAAAAGATGTTTTTGCTCTTCAACAGACTCGGTATGTTCAACGTAACGACCTTGCAGCGCCACTTCTTTTCCGATGAGTTCTGTTGGAACAAAAAAGCCGTAGTCTTTAAAGGTCACGCGCACATCTTCATTCGCTTTTGCTCCTTTAACTTTCATCCAACAACCTTTTTTAGGACAGACTTCAGTTACAGTTGTCTTGATGATGGCATCGCCTTCAGTGAAGGTAGATGCAATGGCTTTGGCATCGTTCGGGTTAAATTTTGTTTCGCCATATTCTCCGCTGGCGTTCGCAGCCGGAGGTTGGGCTGTCTGCGCTTTTGGGTTTTTTGGAGGCATAGCCAGATCGTTGGCTGAAGCGAAAGTTGCTAAAACGGTAGTAATGAGGATAAGTAATAAGTGACGCAGCATAAGTTCTCCTTTGGAATGACTATTTTTATTGTAAAACAAAGTGAACGGCATACAACTTTAAAAAGTTACCCATCGGGTGAATTGCAAAATAAAGGTCACCAAGCTCACAGCCATAGTGTTTGTCTTTTTCTCCATGTTCTTCGTCTTCAAGCGGGATACCGACAATCTCTTTGTAGAAAGCAGTCAGGCGTTCTGCATCTTTTGAAATAAAAGGACTGCGCTGAGAAATTCGATTTTTTCACTCATGGTGCCTGCAGTTCTAACAGAAGCTCCGGTGTACCTTGCAACTAGTCGAAAATAAAGAACAAAGTAGTTAGCGCTCCCAACTCCTCGAATTTAGACTGTGTTGGCCGATGCGAAGGTAGTTAAGGTGTGGAAATGATTAAGATGTTATTGCTAGGTGATGTCGAACCTTTGTCAACCTCTGCGG
>JANPAD010000567.1:0-9311 GCA_031429735.1 Bdellovibrio sp.
ATTCATGACGGCGATAAATCTCAAGCTCGGATTTTAAAAAATCTTCCAGCGACACATCGTTAAATTGAAATTTGAGCTGTTTCAGTTTTTTAGACTTCACGCGAGTTGACGAAAGCACCAACGCCGACATTTCGCCCAATACGGTTTTAAGTACAAACTGCGGCACCGCCGGTAATTGCATGGTGTCCAACTGTTGAGCCAGCAGCTTGGTGAATTGCTCATTGGTTACCGGGTGGCTGTTCACCGCATTGATCACACCGACATACTGTTCATTTTTAAGCCCTTCAATAATCAGCGAAACTAAATCTTGAAGTGAAATGTAGCTCATCCATTGACGACCGTTTCCAAGCACAGCCCCTAAATTTTTTTGAAATAAGTGAACAAGTTTGTTCAACACGCCACCTTTGCGGCTGAGCACCAGTCCGAAACGCAAAATAACAAGACGTTGTTGTCCGGAACTTCTAATTTTACTATCAAAAACGTCTTCCCACGCCTGGCACACTTGAGCCAAGAAATCGGTGCCGACCGAGGAGTCTTCCGTTAATTCTTCGTCGGCACGGTCGCCGTAAAAACCCTGAGCGGAAGCGGTCAAAACAGTTTTAACGCTTAAAGGACAGTTCTCGAGGAGGTGTTTTGCGGTAGCTACCCTGGAACGCAGAATATTCTCTTTTTTGGCGGCGGTCCAACGCCCATCAATCGTTTCGCCGATCAAGTTCACAACCGCGTCGATACCATTAAAATTTGTTTTCTGCAGTGACGTGGTATTTAAATCACACTCAATCACGTCAGCAAGATAAGTCAGGGTTTCTTTAGCTTTTTGTTTAGATCTGCTGACAACAACGACTTCGTGCCCCAGCTCTGTTAATTTTTGCCCAAGAGCTTGACCGATTAAACCTGTGCCGCCTGTCATCAGAATTTTCATATAATAACTTCCCGGAATAAATTTTAGCTATCGTTTTATAAACATAATTTATGCTTGTAATCGTTATGTTTAAATTATTTAGTTACTCAATGTCTATTTCAAGATATTATAACGATGTGGTTGACTATGCCAGACAATAAAAAGCTCAAACATATTAAAACTTCTGTTTTCTCGCGCAGCATGAGTATCGCTAAGTTCGGCCTCAGCGCGGGTGTTCAATTCGCCGCCAGTAAAATTAAAAACACGCCTCTTGAGGAATATCTTAATATCCAAGCGGTTCACCTCACAAAAGAACTCGGCGAACTTAAAGGAAGCATGATGAAAGTGGGGCAAATGCTTTCTATTTATGGCGAACACTTTTTGCCGCCAGAAGCCAACCGAGTATTGAAAACTCTCCAATCAGATTCACCGGCTATTGAGTGGTCAGTCATGCAAAATTACCTGCGTGATGCTCTAGACGAAGAGCTGATCAATCAGTTAGAAATAAATCCTACCCCTATCGGCAGCGCTTCCATGGGCCAGGTTTATCTGGTCACCGACAAAAATACAGGCGAAAGAATGGCTCTTAAAATTCAGTATCCGGATGTCGACAAAGCGATCGATTCAGATGTCGCGACACTCAAAAAAGTTCTTTCGTTTTCAAAACTGCTCCCGTCAAATCTTGATATGACTGAAATATTTGACGAGATAAAAGTGATGCTCAGGCAAGAACTCGATTATAACCGGGAAGCGGATTTGACCGAAGAGTACGGCCGATTGATTGCCGGAGATGAGCGCTTTAAAGTGCCTCGTGTTTTTAGAAAATATTCAAACAAGAAAGTATTGGCAACCGAATATGTGGAAGGGCTTAAGGCTGATCATGCCTTGGTCCAAAGCCTATCTTCGTCGCGCCGCAACCGTTTGGCCGAAAATTTTTTAGATCTCTACTTTAAAGAAATTTTTCAGTGGAGTTTTGTTCAAACCGATCCGCATTTAGGTAATTATAAAATCCAAATAGATTCGAAGGGACTTGACCGGATCGTTCTGCTGGACTTCGGCGCAGCCAAGCATTTCGGTAGCGCTTTTTTGAATGCTTACCGTAAAATGATCAAAGGTGCGGTCGTTGCTGATGATTCGCTTTTCTTTGAAGGCAGTCGAAAATTAGGTTTTATTATTGATGCCGACTCGACAGAATATATAGCTCAGTTTAAATCGTTCTGCCAAGGCACGATCGAACCTTTCTTAGACTACGCAGACCCGCGCAACAACCGCGGCCTCATCAGTCCTGAAGGAACTTACAACTGGAAAGAAACAGATCTTCCCTCGCGCGTGATGAAAAATGCGTTTCTTTTTAAAAATTTCGAGCTACGCACCCCACCTCGCGATATCCTTTTCTTAGACCGCAAGACCGCCGGCGTCTTTATGTTCTTAAATGTTTTAAGAGCCCAGATCAACGCCCGCCAAATTATGAATCCCTATTTGAAACAAGTCCTCTAACATTTCTAACATTCACGTCTCATTCTGATTCAGCCTCGCTAGACCTGCGTCTAGGATTATCGATAATATTCAACAATCACAGTGGTTTATCCGTTAAGCAAATGAGGGACATAGGAGTGACCAATGTCATTTGATTACAATCGCAATAAAAGTCATGGCCAGAACGAAAGTTTTTGGACATCTAACTCGGATTTATTTCTGGGTCTATCGTCTATTTTTCTTATTTTGTACGTTGTTGCAAGTTTGCGCTCAGGCGCCGAAGGCATGAACAACGCCACTGAAAATAAAAAACTTAAAGTTCAAGTTCAAGATTTGCAGAATCAGCTGAAAACGTACGAATCTGTCAAAGAACAGTACATTCAAAACCAAGCAAGCAAAGATGAAAAAGATGAATACACTGAGCTGATGGACAAGCTGACTCTATTGCAAGAAGAAGCGAAGAACGAAAAAAATCGTTTAAACAAAGAAGCGCATGAAAATTCTAAAAAAGAACAGGCCTTAAATAAATATCAACAAATGATCCGCAACGTTCTGAACGCCAACAGTTTAGCTAAAACTAAAATTGTAAACCGCAACGAAGTGATCGTTGAAAAAGAGCAAGTCATCGATGTCAAAAATCAAGAAATTGACGTTAAAAACAAAAAAATTACGAACCTGAACAGAGACATTCAAGACAAGCAGGCTCTTATTCAGTCTAAAGAGGCTCAGGTTAACGCAATCAACGATCAACTCAGTAACAAAATGCAAGAGTTGAAAAAAAGCTACAAAAGCGCCAAGCTGACACAGAAAGCTTACCAAGCCCGGCTGAAAACATTGAAAGAAGAAGCTGAAACTCGCGTTTCAATCATCGAACAAGAGAAAAAAGCAACTTACGGCGAGCTTGAAAATGCCAAGCAGACTTTAAAGCAAACGCAATCGACGTTACAAAATGCCCAAGGTCAGCTCGTGCAAACTCAAACAGCTCTTCAACAAAAAGGGCAAGAAGTTAACAACTTGAGCCAGAAACTGGGGCAGGCTGAAGCTGAAACACAGGCCCGGATGAACGGTTTACGTCAAAAATTCGCCGCTGAAAAAGCCGGCGAACGCGCAGCTTTTGAAGCGGCACTCAAACAGCAGAAAAATTTAAGCCAGGGCGAGATCGCCAAACGTGAAGCAGCTTTCAAAGCAGAAGGCGAAGCCAAAGAACGTAAATTGGCCGGCGAATTGGCCGGCCTTGCTAGTCAGTTAAAAAGTACTGAAGGTCAGCTGAGTCAGGTTAAAGCCGAACTGACCGCACGTAAAAACGTTGCGAAACAGATCAAAGATGGCTTTGCTAAAAGTGGAATCAAAGCTGACATTGATATGGAGAGCGGCGACGTGCAGATCGACTTCGGTCAGTCTTATTTCGAAAGTAACTCCGCCAATCTAACTCAGGATATGCGCGCCATTTTACAGAAAGCCATGCCCGTCTACTCAAAATCTTTGTTTGGAAATAAAAATATCTCTGACAAAATTTCAAGTGTTGAGGTTATCGGTTTCGCATCACCGACCTATAAAGGCCGTGTGATCGACCCGAACTCAAATAAAGAAGGCGACCGCGAAGGTCTTAAGTACAACATGGACTTAAGTTATAAGCGCGCGAAATCAATTTTCAATTACATCCTGGATAACCGTGAAATGAACTTCAGTTACCGCGATGACCTGGTTCCGAACCTGAAGGTTTCGGGTCGAAGCTTCTTAGATTTAATGAAACAAGACCGTTCAGTTGCATCAGTCGAAGACTACTGCAAAAAAACGGACTGTAAAAAATCACAAAGAGTTATTATCCGATTTAGCATGGACAAAAAGAAGTAGGGAGATTTTATATGACAACAGAGCAATTGCTCCAAAACGGAATCAAGTATTTCATCAACTACCTGCCCTACATGATGGCCAGTGTATTTGTTGTGGCGGTGTTCTTCCGCTGGACAATCTACCGCACGGTTCGCCGTCATGAGTGGTTTGCCAAAGCGTTTGAAAACCGCGTTTACAAGTTTATCGACTCCGAGCAGAGCGCGAACATGACCAATGTGTCATTCTACGCCTTGACCAAAAAAATGCTCGAAAAAACCTACTACGAAACGTTTGCAGTTCGCGATGGTAAAAATCACGGTAACAAAGATAACGTGATGACATGGCATGACCGCGTCTTCCTGGTTAAACAAGGCTGCGCATGGCTCGTCAAAGACGTATTGAAACAGCTGAAACATTTGAAATGGTCTAAAGAGACTCCGAAGCTTCAGCAAATAACACGTGCGACTCTGCACCACAACCCTTGCTTTAATAAAGTTTTCGGTGTGATCCCGATGACAGCACTGAATGATATTATCAACATCTTACCCGGCTTATTTGTCGTTGCCGGTATTTTGGGTACTTTCTTAGGTATAAAAGGCGGCTTAATTCAATTAGGCGGCATGGATTTAAGCGACGTTGAAGGCAGCAAAGTGATTATGGATAATTTCTTACACGAAATCGGCTTTGCGATGGCTTCATCTATCGTGGGTATCGCTTTTTCGTTGATGCTTCACGTGATTAACACAAGCTGGTCACCGGACCGCGTTTACATTTCACTGGTTGATCGTTTTGAAAGCTCGTTAGACCTGCTGTGGTACCGTTCTGACAACAACCACATCCCGCAACAAGACGAGAAATTCAACGAAAACCGCGACCCGGTCGAAGCCCTGGCTGAAGAAGCCCTGAATCTTGAAATCGCTAAGGCCAAAAAAATGGGGCACCAAGCGGCTTAAGGATTATGTAACGTGCGATTATAGGAGTGCATGAAGAAGCCTAACCTGACCTTTAAAGTCGAGGTATCGACAAACAACCGAGTTCAGACTTACGACATCGTCAAGTCTGAATTTGTTTTTGGTCGAAGTGGCAAAGCGGATATCTGTGTTGATGACAACGGTATTTCGCGCGAACATCTCCGCGTGAAATTTGAAAGCAACACCATCTATCTCTACGACAATAACTCACTGAACGGCGTCTTTATTGACGGGCAAAAAATCAAGCCGACTCACTACTCTGCTGCCCATGAAGACGGCTGGATCACCTTCGGAAAAAGTCAGATTAAAATTAGAATCAATTTAGATGCTTCCGTCAAAGCTCATCTGGCTAAGCAAGAAGAACTTCAGTCCACATTCGTCAAAGAAGATCAGGACGCAGCCAATTCTGCAGCGGAAGAATTTGAAATTGTACAGGCGTCAGTGCCTGCGCCTGTGTCGAAAAATATTGAAGCATCAGCGCCGGTCGCGGTAGCACCCGAAATACCGACGACCGCACCCGCTCCTTCTGTGAAGTCACCGTCCCCGTCTAGTTCCACGCCTGTACAGAAAAAGAATTCAAAAGTCGTCTACCACCCGGTTACACCGTCGGCTGAAGAATCGGCTGAGGCAAAAAAGGAAGCAACTCCGACCGAAGAAGAGAAACGCATCGCGGCCGATGTGGCCCGCTTTGTCGATCTTTCAATGTTTCCAAAAAGTGAAGAAGAAGCCCGCGTTAACTTTAGAAACGTCGGTCTGGATTTACCTAAGTACAAAAACCCCGGCGCTCACGCCAAAGAAATTATTAAAGAAGCCGAATATCAAAAGCACTCGATCATCAAAAGTGCCGAGGTTTTCAAAAGTAAAACAATCAATGAAACCCGCATTCTGGCTAAAAAGGCCGCCGAAGAGGCCCATACTGAATTTAAAAAATTGGCGGATTACCTGCTTGATACCACCCGTCAGGATCTTAAGAAGCTACGCACCGATACGGACATCATGCTGGATGAAAAGCGAATTCAGGCCAACGAAGAGATCCAACAGCTATGGCAAGAACACGAAGAGCAGATACGGCTTGATAAACAAAAACAATTTGAGTCTTTTGAAAAAGAAAACAAAATCAAGCTGGATTTGTCGATTGAAAAAGCTCGATCTGACATGTTTTCGGAGCGTCACAAGCTTTTAACTGAGTCTGAAAATGAAATCCTGCTTAAACGCCGGACTTACCAGGTCGAGTTTGAAAATGAACGAAACGAACACCTAATTAAAATCAAAACTTATACGGACGAACTCAATCGCACCCAAGAGCTGATTGAAGAGCATAAAAGAGTTTACAAAGACTCAAAAAAGGACCGCGAAGACGCTGAAATTGAATTCAGCAAAACTCAAAGTCTTCTAAAGTCTGAAAAGGAAAACTTAGCGATTGTGGTTAACTCTTTCAAAGAAACAATTGAAAGCCACAAGAAAATTGAAAACGACCTCGCAAATTTCAATGAAAACAAACAGCGCTTACTGAATGAAATTAAAAAAACGGAAGAGCTTCTTGAAAAACTGAATAACACTTACGCAAAGCTTGTCGAAAAGAAAGCCATGACCGATGACGAGCTAAAAGTCGTTCAACAAAACCTAGCCGATGCAAAAGCCCAGGCAAAAAATGATGTTGAGCGCGAGTATGCTCAGCTCAAAGAAACTGAATCCAAAAAATTTGAAGACTATCGCGCCAACGAACTGAAAGAACTTCAAAAAATCCGTGACGCTCATAGTGAGTCGATTAAAAACTTCAGCGTTGATTTGTCCCAAGAAATTGCAACAAAGCTTGAACTCTTGGCCGCACAGTCTGGGTATTCTAAATTTAATTTTGAAAAACACTTCGAATTGATCAATTCAGTTATTCAGATCAAATCATCTATTAACACCGGATCTGAATCAAAACATGCCCAACAGTTGGATAGCTGGAAACAACGTAAACGCAAAGAAAATACGGTCTTTATTGCCCAGGGTTTTGCAGCCGGTCTAGTGGTTATTTTTGCCCTTCAGTTTGGCTACAAAAAATTGGCCACAGATCCTGTTCAGCAAGAGTTGGCCCGTATCGCCAGTGAAAACAAAGCCCGCGACATTGAAAATCAGTTTATTCCTTCTAAAACAGATGAATACTACGACACTTACCTAGATGCCACTTTGTACACAAAACGCTTCAGCGATGTCTATCTCGATCGTGCCAACCAGCAGGAATGGGTTAACTACGCGACTAAATACTTCTTAAGGCAATGGAAAGTTGAAGAAGAAAAAGTGATCTCGGTCATTTCGAACTCGAATGCTTTAGTTCAAAATGTAGTAGAAAACCTGCCGAACATGAAGAAGACAAAAGTTAAAACCGATTTAGCCAAACTTAAAGAGATTGAAGATCAGTCGGTCAATAATAATTCGCAGTTGTTAGGTTCAAACGTTCGTTACGAGGCCTACAAAAAACTCGAAAAAGAATTTTTCATGAGTAAACTTCAAGGCCGAAAACCGGCCGCCCAGTAATCAAAATATGACAACTACTTCTCGCAACCCGAAAAAAGCTTCAGCTGCACCCGTCTTAGGTTTTTTTGCGGATTCAGCTTGAAAGCCAACTGTTCAATTAAATTCACGTTAAAAACGGCGTTCAACTTCAACTGATCCGTTAAGGGCTTCATCAGCTCTGCCTGGGCCTGTCCGACCACCAGCGTATTGGCGCAATCGTTCCAGTTTTGAGATTGAGCTAGTTGAAGGTCGCTAGCAACGAATTCAAATTTTTTATTGAGGATGAAAGCTTCTGTAATCCAACCCGGTGTATCGGCCACCCGGTACACACGCTTAATTTCAGGGTGACGGTCGAGATAGCGCGACATTTCAATCAAGTTTTTCTGCGCCGGAAAAAAGCTGGCGACAAAGAACAGAAAGAAATTCAGCGCGTATAGCGAAATCAAGCGGACTTTATGCTTTTGAAAATGACTTTGTAGATAAGATAACAACGGAAACATTATGAGCAGCAATAAAGGAACTACTGAGATCAGAAATCTTTCCCATTTATTCGGGAAAAAAGAATGCAGGAAGACAAATAAAAATAGAACGATATAAAAACTACGATAACGACTCCATAAATCCTGAAAAAAACCTGACGGATACTTTTTAATGAAAAACGGAATAAGACAAATCACGAAGATCATGGCCGGATAGAAAAGTACGCTTTGTTGGCCGTACTCAGCCCCGTGTTCGTAGTTGTATAGAAATAAATTAAGCAGCGAGAAGTGAAATTTCCCACGAATAAAATAATCAGGCAACCCGGCTAAAACAAAGAACATAAATCCCGCAGTACTGGCCCAGAAGAAATGCTTCCAGTTTCTATGCATCAACGGAAGTATAACGCAAATCAGTGCACAAGATCCCAATTGCTGCCGCAGCACAAAAGCCATCGAGGCCGCTCCGACCGCAATCAACAAATCGCGTAGTCGCTGATGCCGGTCATACGCAAAAGCATAGACCGCCGCCAGCGTCAGCCACGGAGCCGCAATTGACTCAAACATAGGTCTTGTCAGCGCAAAAGGTGCTCCGAAATAAAAAATTAGCATACAGAGCAATAGTTTTTCTTCAGGCTTCTTCAGATCGGCAAATTCAACAAATTTAAGAATTGCGAAGAATAACAGGCCCACTGAAAAAGCACCCAAGACAAATAAAACAAACCGGTACTGCCAGTACGGAGCTTCGATACCTAGGCTGAGTGCAGCCTGCGCTAAACTGTGCATCGGAAGTAATTGCAGTGGTGACTTCACGTCATCAGGACCGACAAGTGTCATTACACTTGAAGTCTGGGCCGGAATATAACGAGTAATTCCAACCCAGTATTCATCGAGGGCCATGAAGCCATCGTTGATCAGTAAAACACTGCCGTAGACCAAAAAGCCTATCAGCAGGATAACAAAATTTCTATTCAAGCCACATTCTTTGAAGGGCGTTGACGTTACAGCGGCCTAGGAAATCATGATCAACTACACGTGTTTTAGGAGAATTTTCAAGAAAACGTCTAAGGCCCGGAACATTCGCATCAACCATGTTTTTCAACGCGGTTGTATCCGGCGAGTGACTGAAACCCAATTCAAACAACAAAGACC
>JANPAD010000568.1:0-2716 GCA_031429735.1 Bdellovibrio sp.
TGCAGCTTCATTCAGAGAATCGACGGCTGAACTCAAAGACTTATTGAAAAAGAAAAAACGTGACGAAGGCGTTATGGAACTGATCAGACGAATCGTCAAGGAAACCAAAACAATCCGCTTTGCCGGCAATGGTTACTCGGACGAATGGAAAGCTGAAGCTAAAAAACGTGGTCTTCCAATTCTGAACACCACTCCGGATGCTTTAGAAGTTCTGAAAGACAAAAAACTGACTCAGTTCTTGGTCGACACGAAAGTTCTAACCCGTGAAGAAATTGAATCTCGTTACCATATCGCGGTTGAACGCTTCGTGAAAACGCTCGATATCGAACACACAGCCCTGCTTGAATTGGCCAGCACTTATATTATCCCAACACTTGAAGTGCAAATGCAAAGACTGGGTGACGCGCACGAAGCTATGACTTCACCGGCTCTTAAAAAACTTCACAAAGCACGCGTGACTGAATTTGAAAACGTATTTGCCGATGTGCTCGCAGGATACGATTCTTTTTTAGCTAAGGTTGAAAAATCTCGCAAAGGTCACGATGAACATAAACGTATGTGGGACATCGTTGAAGATTTGCAGCCGGCTTCGTTCAAATTGCGCGATGCCATGGACCAAGCTGAATTGCTTGTTGCTGATGAATTATGGCCATTACCAAAGTATCGTGAGATGCTTTTGGCCCATAATTTAGCCTAATTATTTGACCGCAAGATCAATGAAAAAATGGATTCAGTCGCCTGAATCCATTTTTTTATACCCGCATAAGCCTGTCTAACTTTTATTCAGCATCTCGTTTAATGTCATCTATTATGTCTTTAAATTGATTTAGTATTTTTCTTTGGGTTTTGCGCTTTTCAGTCTAATTTGCATGCCTACAATGGTATTCTGTTATCAAGGAGGTATGACATGAAAAGCTTATTAGCACTACTCGCCACTTTGCTTATGTTTGAAAAATCAATGGCCGAAACCGTGACGATTTTTACCAATAGCCGCATCTCAATCTCTGAATACTCGCGTAAAGTTACCTTTTCAGGGGAATACAACAGCCACTCACCAGCCGAGGGCGACGCCTTGGTCCTACGTTTAAATAAATCGAGCTTCAACCCGCCCGAATACAATAATGTCTTTTCAATTACACTTGCAGACACTGCCTTTAACGATATGTTTCGTCGTCGCCCTCTGGAAATCGGCGAACACCTGACTGTTATCGCCCGCTGTAACGGCCCCTACAACCTGGTGAGTTACCTCGACAGCGTCAACGGTCCCAGCATGTATAATTACACGTGTCAGATAGCCTCGATGACGGTTGAGCTTCGTCAGGACGCAGCCCGAGCCCCCGTTCAGCCTGCAACCCGAAAGCCCGCCGGCGCGGTATCTGTACAAATTGAAAAATCAAAATCATTTCCATTGAAGGGAGGCTTGGCTCAACAATAAAATGCGATTTCCCAATATGCACCTAAGTGCTCTATATCTTGAAAAGCAGGGATCCCCTCCCTGCTTTTCCTTTTTTAGAACTACAGGAATCTTTCTTCTCTCAAACCGTCTGCAAAAAGTTCATGAATTTCACCCTGTTTGAATCAAAAACTGTCTAACATTTTGACGATTCGTCGCTTTGAAAAATTAACACGCGAAATTCCGAAGTACCATTTGGTATACGTACTTCACGTGGGGTTTGTACAATGGGGAAATTTACAGTAATATTGTTGTTCATGAGCATTCAATTTTCAGCTTTAGCGTCACACGTTCAGCAGATCGCTCAAAAATCTTTGCAGACGAACATTGCAGATCTGGATGCCGGCCTGTTTTTATCGGCAGGAGCTAATCAGTTTAAAAGTTTTTGGACTCGTGACTTCTGTTTCGCCTCACGCGGGCTTCTCGCGATCAATCGTGCCGATGTGGTTAAAAGTCATCTGACTTATCTGATCAACAACCGCCGCGCCGATAATTTAGTTCCGTTGTATGTCGATTCGATGAATCCGGTTAACCGCGTTGTCCAAAGTAGCCTCTTTCGCGCCATTCGTCTTCAAATCAACTCGCCTGTCACAAACGAAATTAAACCGTACTATCTGGTTAACGGAAAATATGAAGCTATCGATTCAAACCTGATGGTCCTTTACGCATCACTACTTTATCTCGAGCGCACCGGTGACAAAGCCTGGTTCGATTCGCATAAAGAAGATTTCAGAAAAATTTTCGACTTTTATAACAGCAAAATTGAAAGACACATGGGCCTCTTGTGGCAAAATCAACATGCCGACTGGCAAGACAGCGCGCGCCGCACAGGCTTTACGTTCTTTACCAATCTTCTGTATTACCACATGGGTGTTAAATACGGCTTTCTAAGCCAATTGGCCGCAGATCGCCTTCGCAATCGTATCGTTACCATATTCTATGACCGTAAAACCGGCTTATTCAGATCAATGGGCGGCCGAGACCAAATCTCTCTTGAAGGCAACCTGTGGGCCATCGAACACAACCTGATCGCCAATCGCGAAACGCTTTACAGTAACCTAACCAAACACGAATTGTTCAGATTGAACGGCGGCATCCCGGGCTTCGCAACTTTTCCGTCTTACACAAAAGATGACACCTACATTCAGGTTAAAGTTACAGGTCTACAAGAATACCACGGCAACATCTACTGGTCGTGGTTGCTTGGTTATAGCGCAAAAATCGCTCTCATGATGAACGACTCCGAACGCTTCCTGAAAATTT
>JANPAD010000569.1:0-2361 GCA_031429735.1 Bdellovibrio sp.
TCAAACCGTCGAACATCCTCAACCCGCTCGCCGACGCGATGCTGACCTTGCGTGCGGACGCCCGCGCCGTGCTGCTGTATGCGCCGCTTCCCGTGTTCCTGCGATCCGTTGCGCGCAAGGGAATGTGGTGCCGGTTGTGGGTTTTTCACTGGGTTACGCAGATGACGAAGCGCCGGTACGCGAGCGGCTGCCGCAAAGCGCGGTTATTCATTATGAAAAGTATCATGACTACACAGCCAATGAAATTAAAGAGCATTATCGAGCTAAAGAAACCTCAGGCTTTAAAAGATACACCCAAATACCCGAACTGAATGAACTGGTTGAAAAACATGGGCTCAAAAACCTAGCGCAGGTTTATACTGTGGCGAAGTACACACGAGAATCTCATGTCGGATACTCAAAGACTGTTTTGAAATTTCTAAAAAGTCAAAACTTCTTCGAGCATGAAATTCAAGTAACTCAAAACTTGTCTCAAGTGCCAAAGACTTCGCACTCCGCCCAAAGCGCCAGGTGACGCAGCTAGCAGAAGTACAAGCTTTTGTATCATGCCTTACCCCCACAGTTGATTGACTCGCTACTCACCCTGGAAGATGCTGAGAGTAACCTAAAGAAAGTATTCTCAGTATGACTGCAAGCGAAAAAGATAATCAAGTAAGTCTCGGACGATTAGCGCGTGTTAAGAAAAAGTTTACAATTAATATTACTCTGATGGGATTTTGCCTTCTCTTTATTTACACAAGCCTTTATTTGTATTTTAAAGCCTATTTCGCCGCAGCGGCAACGCTGACAAGCTTAGTTATTTTTTTTCCGATCATTCTTTATTTTCTTTCCAAAAACCAAGTCTATATTGCGCGTTTGTTAACTGTTTTCACCGCTGTTTTTGCAGTATCTCTGTCAGCATTTGGCTTACGACACGAGGTTAACGCCGAATACTACTACTTGCCGGCGATGATGCTTTCCCTCCTGCTGTTTGAGCCTCATCAAAAAAATGCTATCGTCTTCAGCATTTTTTTGCCAGTTTTTGCATGGATCACCACATACTTGGCCAGTCAGACTTTTGATGGCCTGAATATCGGCTTAGCCCCGCACGACTTTCCTTATAAATATTTTTCAGTTCTGAATTTTATTGGTGCATTCTTTCTAACCTACATGTTTCTCAAGTTCTATTCACATGCAATTCAAGAATCAAAAGAAATCGAAATCGAAAACGAGCACCGTCTGATGCAGTCTTCAAAGATGGCTTCCTTAGGACAACTTGCCAGCGGTATTGCGCACGAAATTAACAACCCACTTTCGATAATTATCGGCCGTACGCAACTTCTCAAAACAAAATTTGAAAAAAACATCATCGGTGAATTTGACCCAGCATCCTGTCTTCAGAGTCTCAACAAAATCGAAGGTACGGCCACACTCATTGCGCGAATTGTGAAAGGCCTGAATGCCTTCTCACGCGATACTGACCGAGATCCTTTTCTACCGCAATCTGTTATGAAGATTATCGAATCCGCAATTGATCTATGCCAAGAGCGGCTCAATCAAACGGGAGTAAAGCTCAATTTTGTTTCTCAAGAAGACATGTTGGTTCTGTGTCGAGACGTTCAAATAACTCAGATTTTGGTAAATCTCTTCACTAATTCAATTGATGCCGTCGAAAATCTCAGTGAACGTTGGATCAATATTGAATTTACAGCCAATAAAAAATTGATTTCTATTTCGGTGACAGATTCAGGTGCAGGCATCCCCGCCTCAGAACGCGAAAAAGTGATGCTTCCGTTTTACAGCACAAAAGAAATTGGCAAAGGCATCGGTCTGGGGCTTAGCATTTCAAAAAGTATTGCCGAAGCGCATGATGGGCTTTTATTTTATGATGAAACCTCTTCACATACGAAGTTTACGCTCCGCCTACCTGAAGCTTAGAGATTCCATTTAAAACCCGCAAAAAAGCTCCAGTCATTCAACAATCTAAGTTCAGAATCCGGCTCACCGTCAGCCACTGCCAGGCCGGCAAAAACGCCGGTTGAATCGCCGGTCGACTTATCTAACTCTGCCTGCGTCTGTGATGAACGACCTCGCACACTTGATAACTGCCTGACGTAAAAATTCGTCTGGTTCCAATGTAAAGGTTCCGTAATTCGGTATGAAAAATAAAGATACTCTTTTAAAAGGAGTTCAAGGCCGATGCCTTTAAATCTGGTCAGATTTTGAATATAATTCGGATTGAACGGCTGCTTCAATGAGCTCAGAGCCGCCCGATACTCCAGATCGTCAAAGCCTGCCTGATTGTAAATGTATTCAAGTCGGATATCGAAGTCGCCCTCGTAGCGCAACCCCAGCACAGCTAGTGAGTGCCATTTTATGTTT